>DASZWL010000329.1:0-2296 GCA_035546695.1 Rhodanobacteraceae bacterium
CAGATGCAGACGATCGTCGCGATCGACCACGGATGCCCCGCGATCAGCTCGATCGTCTTCGGCTCGTTCGCGTACGCGAGGTTCGTCGTGTTGATGAACACCTGCGCGTAATCGAGCGAATGGAACCAGTAGAGAACGCCCGCGATGCCGAGCAGGAAGCCGAAATCGCCGACGCGGTTGACGATGAACGCCTTGAGGTTCGCGAAGATCGCGGTCGGACGCGTGTACCAGAACCCGATCAGGAGATACGACACGAGCCCGACGGCTTCCCAGCCGAAGAAGAGCTGCAGGAAATTGTTGCTCATGACGAGCATCAGCATCGAGAACGTGAAGAGCGCGATGTAACTGAAGAAGCGCTGGTAGCCGGGATCGTCCGCCATGTAGCCGATCGTGTAGACGTGCACCATCAGCGAGACGAACGTGACGACGACCATCATCATCGCGGTCAACCGATCGATCAGGAAACCGATATTTGCGCTGATGTCGACGTGCGCGCCGAAATTGCCGACGCGGAACCACTCGTAGACGTTCTGGTTGAAGACAGGCGCGCCGTCCCAGACGAGCCGGTAGAGCACGTAGCACGACAGCGCGCACGAGAGCGCGACGCCGGCGATCGTCACCGTGTGCGCGCCGGCGCGGCCGACCTGGCGCCCGAAGAGGCCCGCGACGATCGCACCGAAGAGCGGCGCGAGCACGATGACGAGCAGGATGGTTTTCGAGATCGGCATCGCGCTCAGCCCTTCAACGAGTCGATTTCGGCGACGTTGATCGTCGCGCGGTTGCGGAACAGCACGACGAGAATCGCAAGCCCGATCGCGGACTCGGCCGCCGCGACGGTCAGGATGAAGAACACGAACACCTGCCCCGACGGATCGCCGAGGAAGCGCGAGAACGCGACGAAGTTCGTGTTGACCGCGAGCAGCATCAGCTCGATCGCCATCAGCAGAACGATGACGTTCTTGCGGTTGATGAAGATGCCGGCGATCGCGATGCAGAAGAGGATCGCGCCGAGCGTCAGGAAATGCGCGAGCGTGATCATGACGTCGCTCCTGCATCGGATGCCTTCTGGACTTCGGCGGCCATCTTCACGATGCGGATGCGCTCGCGCGGCCCGACCATGACCTGCTTCGCCGGATCCTGCATCTTGACGCCGACGCGGCGGCGCAGCGTCAGCGGAATCGCGGCGACGATCGCGACGGTCAGGATCAGCGCCGCGACCTCGAACGGCAGCAGGAACCGGCTGAACAGCGCGTTCGCGAGCCAGGCCGTGTTGCCGACGCCGGCGGCCGCGGCGGGATCGGCCGGCGGCGCGATCTGCATCGAGCGCACGCCGATCAAGGTCAGCATCTCGACCAGCATGACGATCGCGACGACGAGCCCGATCGGCATCGCGCGCACGAAACCTTCGCGCAGCGGCACGAGATCGATGTCGAGCATCATGACGACGAAGAGGAACAGCACCATCACCGCGCCGACGTAGACGAGCACGAGCGCGATCGCGAGGAACTCGGCGTCCGCGAGAAGCCAGATGCACGCGGTCGAGAAGAACGTCAGCACGAGGCAGAGCGCCGCGTGCACCGGATTTTTCACGGTGATGACCGCGAGCGCGGCCGCGACGGTGATCGCGCCGAAGAAATAGAACGAAATGAGCGGAAGCTGTTCGATCATGGTCTCTCCGCTCAGCGGTATGCCGCGTCCTGCGCGCGCGCCGCCGCGATCTCGCTCTCGAAACGATCGCCGATCGCGAGCAGTTGCGACTTCGTGACGACGTTCTCGCCGCGCCGCTCGAAATGGTACTCGTGCACGCCGGTCTCGACGATCGAGTCGACCGGGCAGCTCTCCTCGCAGAATCCGCAGTAGATGCACTTGAAGAGATCGATGTCGTAACGCGTCGTGCGGCGCGTGCCGTCGGCGCGCGGCGCCGAGTCGATCGTGATCGCGAGCGCCGGGCACACGGCTTCGCAGAGCTTGCACGCGATGCAGCGCTCCTCGCCGTTCGGGTAGCGGCGCAGCGCATGCAGGCCGCGGAAGCGGTTCGACTTCGGGATGTGCTCCATCGGATAGCGCATCGTGTATTTCGGGCGCCAGAGGTATTTGAACGTCAGCACGAGCCCCGCCCAGAGCTCGAGCAGCAGAAGACTTTTGAGGTAGTTCGAGATGCGATTCATGGTCGATATCAGCCGAGCGGGAACCAGCCGAGATACTTGAAGCAGCCCGCGACGAACACCCAGACGATCGTGATCGGAATGAACACCTTCCAGCCGAGCCGCATGATCTGGTCGTAGCGGTAGCGCGG
>DASZWL010000330.1:0-13480 GCA_035546695.1 Rhodanobacteraceae bacterium
TCGGCAGCGCTCGATCGCGAGACGCGGCTCCGCGAGCGCCGATTCGGCCGTCGCCTGCTCGGCTTGTGCAGCGGCGGCATCGGCCGATGTCGCAAGATGCAGCCTCTCGCGCGTCGCGACGAGATCGGATTTGCGGCGCGCTGCGTCCGCGATGCGCGAAAGGAGATCGAGACGCCGCCCGGCCGCGCGCCATTCGAGATAGACGCGCACGACCTCGGCGACGACCGTGACGCGCGCGGACTCGGCGTCGATCCGGGCCGTGCCGGCGTCCGCTTCGGCGATGCGCGACTCGCTTTGCGCGCGGCCGAACAGGCCGAATTCCCACTTCGCGTCGAAGCCGGCCTGGAAGTAGCTCGCGCTCGAATCCGGCGCCGGCTCGGCGAACGTGTGCGCGCCGAGCTCGGGCAGAAAAGCGGAGCCCGAAGTTGCGGCGAGCGCACGAGCGGCGGCGACGCGGTACATCGACTGCCGCAGCGCGAGATTGCCTTCGAGCGCGCGTTCGACGAGTCGATCGAGATCGGGATCGCCGAAGGCGCGCCACCAGCCGCGCAGGTCCGGCGCGGGGCCGAGCGTTCCCGTTTCGCCGGGCGCATTCCGCCACGCCGCCGGAACATCGGCATCGGGTCGCGGAACCGGCGCGACGGAGCACGCCGAGAGCACGACCGACAGCGCGCACGCGGCCGCGAGCCGCGGACGGCACGAGAAAGCGATGCGAAAGACGATCCCCATAGGCTGAGCTGCGTACCACGAGCGCGTAAGATAGCGTGCGAGCACGAAGATGCGATCGAAAGCATTCATGAATCCGTCCGCCAAGACCACCCGCCGGTTCTTTGCGCATACTGCCTGGGACGCCCTGGCCGCGCTGATGGGCCTCGGCCATCTCGCGTTCGTCGCCCTGCTCTTCTTCGGCTTCCACGCGATGCCGTGGGTCGTCTGGATTCCGCTTGCGCTGGTCTATTCGATCTCGATCTCTTGGAGCATCAATTCGGTCAGCCACAACTTCATCCATAACGCGTTCTTCGTCTCGCCGGCGCTGAACCGCATCTACAGCTTCATCCTGTCGCTGACCGATGGCTTCTCGCAGGAGTTCTACCATCACGTGCATCTGCGCCATCACGTCGGCAACATGGATCGCGTCGGCGCGAACGGAACGACGATCGATCCGCTGTCGATCTATCGCCATGGCAAGGACGGCAAGCCAGAGAGCCCGTGGACATACACCTTCTACAGTTATTTCCGCGACGACATCGGCGAGTGCTACACGCGCCTCAAGGAAAAGCATCCCGAGCTCGCGCGCTGGATCCGCATCGAGATCGCGACCGTCGTCGCCGTCTATCTCGCCTGCCTCGTCTACGACTGGCGCGCATTCCTCGCGATGGTGCCGTTCTACTATTTCGGCCATTCGCTGTCGTCGCTGAACGGCTACTACGAGCACTTCAAGGGCGATCCCGACACGCCGATCGCGTGGGGCGTCAGCACGTACAACAAACTGTACAACTGGACCTGGCTCTACAACGGCTATCACGCCGAGCACCATTACCGGCCCAAAGTGCACTGGACGCGGATGGTCGAGCTTCGCGATCGCATCCGCGACGAGCAGCGCGCGAAAGGCGTGCACGTGATGCGCTGGTGCCATGCGCTCGGCTTCCTCGACCACGCGCCGCCGCGATACACCGAGCTGCGAGGCGATGCGTAGCCGCGATCGGCGCGCCATGGCACAGCTTCATGGACGCGCGCGCGTCGCCTCTTCATGGCGGAATCCACTGCCGTTTTCCGTATTCGTAGGAAGCAGTCCATCAAGGAAGTCCGCATGAGATCCCGAATGCTCGCGTCGCGCTGGACGAAAGCGATCGCACTCGCCGTCTTCGCCATCACCTCGTGCGACGTCCTCGCAGCCGTCGCGAACCGCGTCGTCGTGCCGGTCGATCCGGACGATCGCGTCACGCTCGCCGGGCGCCGCGCAGGCTGGATCTCGCCCGCGAACGACGAAGGCGCGGTTTCGGACGATGTTCCGCTCGCGAGCCTCAGCCTCGTGCTGAAGCGCGCGCCCGAGCGGCAGCGCGCGTTCGAGCAGCTACTCGCCGACCAGCAGAATCCGGCATCGCCCGACTACCATCGGTGGCTGACGCCGACCGGGATCGGCGAGCGCTACGGCGCGACGCCGCACGACATCGCGGCGATCACGGACTGGCTCGCTGCGCAAGGACTTCGCGTCGATTCGGTATCGAACACGCGCACTCGCATCCGTTTCAGCGGCAGCGCTCGCGACGTCGCGATGGCGTTCGCGACGTCGTTCCGCTATTACCGAGCGGACGGCGCCAAGCGCATCGCGGCCGCATCGAACGCGGCGATTCCGGCCGCGCTCGCCGACGTCGTGTCGTCGGTCGCCGGGCTCGACGCAATCCGCTTCGCTCCGGCGCTGCGCGTCTCGTCGCCGCGCCGCGCGACGGGGCTTGTGTCACCGGCCGAAACCAGTTGCCCGGGCGGCGCCCTGCCTTGCCGGTACAGCATCTTCCCGGCCGATTTCGCGACGATCTACGACCTCTACCCGGTCTACGACGAAGCGATCCGCGGCGCGGGCCAGGCAATCGCGATCGTCGGCCGCGAGCGCGTCTATCAGCCGGACAACGACAACTTCAGTCGCATAGCCGAGCTCGACAGCGGCACGCCGACGACGATCATCCCGCCCGGCGGCATCGATCCGGGCGATCCGCTCTCGACGTGTCCCGACGATACCGATCCGAACTGCGGCAATCCGAAAGACCAGCTCGGCGACCAGGCCGAGGCGACGCTCGACGTGCAGCGCGTCGCGAGCGTCGCACCCGAGGCTTCGATCAAGCTGATCGTGAGCGCGAACACGAGCACGGACGACGGCGTCAACCTCTCGATCGAATACGCGGTCGACCACGAGCCCTTGCCCGCGAAAATTCTCAGCATCAGTTTTTCGTCGTGCGAGGCCGACAACAGCCGCGCGGTCGCCGAATCGCTCGACGATTTCTTCTCGCAGGCCGCGGCCGAAGGCATCAGCGTGCTCGTCGCTTCGGGCGACGCGGGCGTCGCCGGCTGCGCGAGCCTCGATGCGGCGCCCGCCGCGGGCGAGCCCAAGAGCATCAACATCCTCTGCGCTTCGCAATACGTCACCTGCGTCGGCGGCACGGAGTTCGCGGACGAGACGAACCCCGATCTCTACTGGCACCGCTCGTCGAACTTCGAGAATTTCGGCTCCGCGATCGGCTACATCCCCGAGGGTTCCTGGAACGAGCCGCTCGACGGCGACGGCAATCCGCAGCTCGCAGCGTCGGGCGGAGGCGTCAGCACGTATCTGCCGACACCGTCGTGGCAAAGCGGACCCGGCGTGCCCGGCGCGCAAGGCCGCTACGTGCCCGACGTGTCGCTACCGGCGGCGACGCGCGAAGGCTATTTCACCTGCCTCGCCGCGCAAGGCGGTCCGTGCACGCTGGACGCCGAAGGCTCGTTCACGTTCTTCGCGTTCGGCGGCACGTCGGCCGGCACGCCGAGCCTCGCCGGCATCGTCGCCCTCCTTAACCAGAAGACGGGATCCGCGCAGGGCAATCTCAATCCGCGCCTCTACGCGCTCGCTCGCGCGCGCTCGAACGCGTTCCACGACGTCACGGTCGCGAGCAGCGGCGTTTCCGGCTGCACGGTGTCGCTGCCGAGCCTGTGCAACAACTCGACGCCCGGCGTCGGCGGATTAACCGGCGGGCTCGCCGGCTATCTCGTCGGCGACGGCTACGACCTCGCGACCGGACTCGGCTCGGTCGACATCGCGAATCTGCTCGCGGCGTGGGACGCAACGACTCCTGCCGTGAATCCGAATCAGGTGGGTCTCTCGGGCTCGTGGTACGACCCGTCCGAAGGCGGCCAAGGCATCGTCATGCAGGTCGTGCCGGATTTCTACGGCGCCGGCGAAGGACTTCTCTTCGGCGGCTGGTTCACGTTCGACGTCACGGCCGCAGGCGGGCAGCGCTGGTACAGCGTGCAGGGAACCGTCAGTGCCGCGAGCGCCGCGACAACGATGCCGATCTATGTTTCCGAAGGCGGCAATTTCGATGCGCCGCCCGCGGTCGGCGTTACGCAGGTCGGCGAAGCGACGTTCGCGTTCGGCGACTGCACGCACGGCACGCTGAGCTACGCGTTCACCGACGGCAGCGGACGCAACGGCGAGATTCCGCTGTCGCGCCTCGGCGCGAACGTCGCCTGCACGCCGGCCGGAAACGATGCGGGATCGGGCCCCTATCTCCTTTCCGGAACGTGGTACGAGCCCGCGACCGGCGGTCAGGGATTCGTGTTCGACGTCAATCCGGTCGAGCGAAGCCTCTTCGTCGCCTGGTACACGTACGCGACGAACGGACAACAGCTCGGCGGTGGCGCGAGCCAGCGCTGGTACACGATCCAGGCGACCTACACGCCCGGCTCCGGACGCGTCGACGGCGCCACGATCTATTCGACGACCGGCGGCGTCTTCGACGCCTCGCAAGCCGTGTCGACGGTCCCGGCCGGAAGCGCGGACATCGTCTTCCACGGCTGCACGAGCGCGACGTTGACGTATCGCTTCGACGCAGGCGTCAACGGCGGCCGGAACGGCACGATTTCCCTCGCCCGCCTTGCGCCGGCGCCCCCGGGGTGCAGGCCCTGAGAACGCCGGCGCGCGAACGCTCCGTAGCGCTCAATTGAATCCGTTGGCAAAGATGACGTCGGGATTGAGCTCGTAAGCACCGATCGTGATTCCCGCTGCCGTCTCGCGCGGGAATCCGTGTCCGCGCTGGTCGAATTGCAGGTTCAGCATGTTGTCGCCGAAGCCATTCGTGTTGGACGACGTCGGAACGTGCGTGCGCGTCCGTCCGCCGTTGTCCGCGAGCGGCAGCAGGCCGGGATCGCCGTGATCGACGCTGGCCGGGAGCCCGATGTTGAACTCCATGATGACGTCGTCGCCGCCTTCGATGCCGGGCGCGTTGCCGCTGAGATCGAAGATGTCGCCGGGCGTGCCGACGCCGGGCGCCGTGTTGTTCGAGAGGATCGAGCTCCAGATCGTCGAGACGACGTTGATGTTGACGCCCGCGCCGAAGTACTGGCCGGCGCCGTCGTTCCAGACCTCTTCGGTGTTGAACGCGACCGTGCAGTTGTACATGAAGAGCGGCGAGCGCGAATAGACGCCGCCGACCGTGTGCGAGGCGACGTTGCCGGATACCGTGCTGTTGATCATGACCGCGGATGCACCCGCGTTCGCGAACGAAACGCCAGCGCGGTTGTTCGCCTCGTTGCCGGAGATCTCGGAATTCTGGATGAACGCGCTGCCGCGCGTGGAGAGGCCGCCGCCCCACGAGTTCTGGCCGACCAGGCGATTACCCGAGATTCGGGCGTAGTTGGTCTGAACTGCCTCGTACCCGAAGACGCCGCCCCCATTCGCGTAGCCGCCCACCGAGGAAGCTTCGTTGCCGGTCACCTCGGTGTCCAGGAGATACGCGATGAAGCGCGCATACACGCCTCCGCCGAACGCCGCATACGGAAACCGCGTTTGCGCCTTGCAATTGCGCACCGCGACATGCTCGAGAGTCGCGTAGCCGTTCGTGTAGATGCAGCCGCCGCGCGCGTCGTGATCGGTCGTGTATTTCGATCCATCCACGATCGAAACGCCGTCAACGAACAGCGTGCCGCCACCGAGGTGATAGAGCACCGCCGAGCCTTCGCTTCCGTCGGCGCTGAGTGTGAGCTTGTCGCGCCCGGGTCCTTGAAACGCGAGATCGTGCTGGCCTATCACGATCGCCCCCGTTGTCAGCGTGATCTGGCTGCACGACAGTGCCGTCATGTCGATGGCATCGCCGCTCGCCGCGCTTGCGACCGCGTCGCGCAGACTGCCGGCGCCACTGTCGTCGCAGTTCGTGACCGGTATCGTGCCGAGCGGCGCGAATCGGCCCGGTGCGGACGGCATCGCCGCCTGCAGGTGCGGCGGCAACCGGTCGCGCGACAGGCGATCGAGCGCAAGCGCGTTGTCCAAGGTCGCCGCGCTGCACAGCGCCGCCACACACAACGCCAGCGTCCGGCGCTTCATCGCGACAATCCCCAGTGACATCTCCATCAGCCGTCTCCAGATCGTTGCGCCCCGGCGTTTTCAGGGCGCTCGTGACGGAAGAACGCCGGATCGCGTCCGATCCAGACATCGCGGGTCGCCAGCAGATACGCGTTTGGTGTTCGATCGCGCCCGATTGGACGCGCTCAGGCTCGCGGCTCGGCCTCGAGCGCGGCGAGAAACGCATCGCCGTAGCGCGCGAGCTTGCGCTCGCCGACGCCGCTGATCGCGGCGAGCGCGTCGTGCGTTCGCGGCCGCTCGCGCAGCATCGCGAGCAGCGTCGCGTCGTGGAAGATCACGTAGGCCGGCACGCCCTGCTCGCGCGCGAGACGGCCGCGCAGATCGCGCAATGTGTCCCAGAGCGGCGCCTCGTGCGGCGCGATCTCGAGGCTCGCGTAGGTGCGCGCGGCCTTCGTCTTCTTGCGCGCGCTGTGCCGCTCGGCGCGATCGGCCTCGCGGCGAAGGCGCACCGGCGTCGCGCCGCGCAGCACGTCGCGGCTCGCGGCGGCTAGGCGCAGCGTGCCGTAGCCTTGCTCGTCGGTCGCGAGGAGACCGCCCGCGACGAGCTGGCGGAACACGCCGCGCCACTGACGCTTGTCGAGCTCCGCGCCGACGCCGAACGTCGAAAGCTGATCGTGCCGCAGCGCGCGGATGCGATCGTCGGCCTCGCCGCGCAGCACTGCGGTCAGATGCGCGACGCCGAAGCGCTGTCCCGTGCGATAGACGCAGGAGAGCGCCTTCTGCGCGACGACCGTCGCATCCCACGTTTCCGGCGGATCGAGGCAGTTGTCGCAATTGCCGCAGTCGTGATCGTATTCCTCGCCGAAATACGCGAGCAGCCGACGCCGTCGGCACGCGGTCGTCTCGGCGTACGCGAGCAGCGCGTCGAGCTTGGCGCGCTCGACGCGCTTGCGCTCGTCGCCGGATTCCGACTGCGCGATCAGCTGCGACAGAGTGACGACGTCGCCGAGGCCGTAGCAGAGCCACGCGTCGGCCGGCAATCCGTCGCGGCCGGCGCGGCCGGTCTCCTGGTAATAGCCTTCGAGGCTCTTCGGCAGATCGAGATGCGCGACGAAGCGCACGTCCGGCTTGTCGATGCCCATGCCGAACGCGATCGTCGCGACCATGACGATGCCGTCCTCGCGCAGGAACCGCTGCTGGTTTGCAGCGCGCTCCGCGGCGTCCATGCCCGCGTGATACGGCAGCGCCGCGACGCCTTGCGCCGCGAGCCGCTCGGCGGTCTGCTCGACCTTGCGCCTCGTGAGGCAGTACACGATGCCGGACTCGCCTTCGTGCGCGGCGAGGAAATCGGCGAGTTGCCGGCTCGAATCGTCCTTCTCGACGACGCGATAGCGGATGTTCGGCCGGTCGAAGCTCGCGACGAACTGCTTCGCTTCACCGAGTGCGAGCCGCTCGACGATCTCGCGCCGCGTCGGCGCGTCGGCCGTCGCGGTCAGTGCGATGCGAGGCACGTTCGGGAATCGCTCGTGGAGGATCGTCAGCTGCCGATACTCGGGACGGAAATCGTGGCCCCATTGCGAGACGCAATGCGCTTCGTCGATCGCGAACAGCGAGACGTCGGCACGCGCGAGGAGATCGAGACATCGCTCGGTGAGAAGGCGCTCGGGCGCGACGTAGAGGAGTTTCAGCGCGCCCTTCGCGAAGCGTTGCTCGACGTCGCGCTGCGCGAATGCATCGAGGCTAGAGTTCAGGAACGCGGCCTCGACGCCGTATTCGCTGAGCGCATCGACCTGATCCTGCATCAGCGCGATCAGCGGCGAGACGACGATCGCGGTGCCGCGGCGAAGCAGTGCCGGAATCTGATAGCAGAGCGATTTCCCGCCGCCGGTCGGCATCAGCACGAGCGCATCGCCGCCTCCGGCGACGTGCTCGATGATCGCCGCCTGCTCGCCGCGGAACGCGGAATAGCCGAAGACGGTCTGAAGGATGCTGAGCGCGGATGTCGACATTCGATGATGCTAGCAAACGGGTTCGCGTTCGCGGGCGTCGTGGCGAGACGACGACGCGATGTGCAATACCTGTCATCGTCTGCGTTCCGGAGCGCGAACGCGAGCGATATTCCGGCGGATGCGTGCAGGAAATTCGCGATCGTGCGCGCAATCGCTGGCGCGCATCGCTATCGCCCACAACCATCGCTCAACGGTGGGCCTCAGCCCACAGTGCAACATTCGGTGGGCTGAAGCCCGCGCTATGGCGATTTCGAATCGGGGGCGCGCAACAGATCGATCGCGATGACCTGGCGCACCCAGCGCGCGGGTCGCTTGTCGCCCGGCACGATCATGCGCAAAGGACCTTCCTTGTCGTCGATCGGCCTGCCGTCCTTGCGGTCGGCGAGGATCGCGGTCTCGTTTCCGATCGACGGATCGAGCTCGCCCAGCGCGAACACCACGCGATAGCCGTCGGACGCCGCGACGCGAACGTACAGCGCGAGCGCCGGCCCGCGCAAAGTCTCGCCGCTCGGTGCGCCGGCGGACTTCAAAAGTTCGATCAGCGGAACGCCTTCCCAGTCGGCCTCGCTGCCGTGCGCGCTCGCGTGCACGCGGACGTGCGGCAGCTTCGCGAGATCGGCGAGCGAAAGATGGGCAGTCTTGACTCCTTCGCCGCCAATGTCGACGCCGGGCGCGACCGCCGCGTCTCGTGCCGATGCGAGCACGGTTGCTAGAAGGAGAACGATCGCCGGCGCAATGAGCGCCGTGCGGCGACGCCATGCGCCGGGAATCGGTACGTGCTGTTCGGACATCGGCCGCCTCAGAACATGACTTGTGCGCGCAGCTCGAAGATCGTCGGATCGAGCGAGAGATTGCCCTTGTCGCTGTACGCCTTGATGTAGTTCGCCTGGAACTTGAAGTGCGAGGTGAGATACCAGTTCGCGCCGAGCGTCCAGTCGTGCTCCCTGCCGCCCTGCACGATGCCGTCGTCGAGATCGAGCTCGCTGTAGCGCAACAGCAATTCGAACGCGCCCCACGGCGATTTCGGTTTGATGTTGTTGACGTTACCTGCGGCATACGGCCGGCTTTCGCCGCTGACGACCCAGCTGCCGAATGCGTAAAAGCCGCTCGCGCTGAAATCGGGATTCGTACCGGTGCGTGAGACGTCCTCGCGGATCGCCTCGCCCTGCAGCGACCACGGTCCGTCGATCCACAGCGCTTCGAGCCCGGTGCGATCGGCGTGGTCGACGTTCGCGAGCGCGCCGGTGCTGACGAGCCGCACCGGCGTCAGTCCTGCTTCCGGAGGGGTCGATATGCTGACGCTCGCGGGATGGCGCACGCCGAGACCGTCGGTCGTCGCGTCACGATCCTCGCGCGAGGCGGAGACGCCGAGATGGATCACATCGCCTTCGGCCTTGCGCGGCGTCCATGCGACGCGGCCTCCGTAGGTCGTGCCGTCGTTGTCGCCGAGCAGATCCTGGCCCCAGTAGTAGCCGAGGTTGACGATGTACTGCGGGCGCTCGAACTGCCAGTCGATGCCGGTGCGGCGGCTCTCGAAGATTGCCTGCGAAGGCAATGCGAGTTCGAGGAACGAATCGGCCTTGGTCCCCGTATTGCCTTCGAACGAAACGGGCGTCTTCGAATAGCCGAAGCGGAACGCGCCGTAATCCTGGCCGAAGAACGCCTTCGAATAGAAACGGACATTCACGTCGAGCCAGGTCTTGCCCTGATATTCGTAATCGACGATTGCGTCATAGACGCCCTTCTTCCTGAGCGAGAGGCCGAGCTCCTTGCGCCGGTTCGTCGCCGAGTCGTCGAACTGGCTCGCGCCGCTCGGCAGACGGTCGTCGCTGAAATCGTTGACGTCGTAGCGGTAGACCATCACGAGACCGACGTCGGTGCCGTCGGCGAACGTGTAGTGCGTCGGCCAGTCCTCGAAGTCATACGCGCTCGCGGTGCCGGCGCATCCGGCGAGCGCGATCGTGACGGCCAGTTTCACGTAACTCATCAAAAACTCCGATCGCATGGGAGTTTTCAATTATCGCAGCGCGCGTCATGGCCGGAAGACGAGTTCCGGAAAAAAACATAAAGCCGTGCTGCTACAAGCGAAGAATTTTTCGATATTTCCGTCACACAACGGCGAATCCGTCGAAGCGATGACAGCCGCCCTGTTTCCTGCGAACAATTTTCCGATATTTCCGGCAAACTATAACGGGCGGGACGGCGAACTGGAAGCACACCGTCCCGGCTCTTCACCGCCTAGCGATGCCGACGCCGATGCCGCTCGAGATACGCAAGATCGCGCGAGATCGCCTTGCAGCAGTCCGCATGCATGCGCCGGTAGCGCACGAGCACGTCCTCGCCGTGCTTCGTCAGCACCGCGCCACCGCCGCCGGGGCCGCCTTTCGCGGCTTCGACGAGCGGCGCGTCGAAGAGGCCGTTGAGCTCGTCGACGAGCTGCCACGCGCGCTTGTAGCTCATGCGCATGCGCCGTCCGGCGGCGGCGATCGAGCCGGTATCGCGGATGCCTTCGAGCAGGTCGGCCTTGCCCGGCCCGAGATCGACGCCCGGCGCGAGGCGCAGGCGCAGACGGACGAATTGCGCGAGATCGTTCGCCTTTTTCATGCGGGTCCTCGCCGCTCGGTTTCCCAGGCTCGCATTCACGCGCCGATGCGGCGCTCGCGTCAACTGCCGGAGATCTGAAACCATGTTGCATCGAACGTTTCGCATGCTGCTCGCCGCGGGTTTCGCGCTTGCGGCGAGCCTCCTGCCGCAGCGCGCGTCGGCGGACGACGTGCTCGTGTTCGCCGCGGCGAGCCTCAAGCCCGCGCTCGACGAGATCCTCGCGACGCCCGCCGCGAAAGCGATCGGCGACGTCAAGGCGAGCTACGCGGCAAGCTCGCAGCTCGCGCGCCAGATCGAGTCCGGCGCGCCGGCCGCGCTCTTCATCTCGGCCGACGAGGACTGGATGGACGAGGTCGCCTCGAAGCAGGAGATTGTCGCGGCGACGCGCGTCGACCTGCTCGGCAATGCGCTCGTCCTGATCGCGCCGAGGGACAGCAAGGCCGCGCTCGAGATCGCACCGAAGTTCGATCTCGCCGGCGCGCTCGGCAAGGACGGCCATCTCGCGCTCGCCGAGCCCAACAGCGTGCCGGCCGGCAAGTACGCGAAGGCGTCGCTGATTTCGCTCGGTGTATGGGACAGCGTCGAGTCGCGCATCGTCTCGGCCGACAACGTGCGCGCGGCGCTGAACTTCGTCGCGAAAAACGAGGCGCCGCTCGGCATCGTCTATCGCTCCGACGCGGTGTCCGAGCCGACCGTGCGCGTCGTCGACACGTTTCCGGCTTCGTCGCACGCGCCGATCGTCTATCCCGCCGCCGTGCTCTCCGCGCACGACACGCCGGCCGCGCACCGGTTGCTGGACCTCTTGCGCGCGAAGTCGTCGCAGGAGATCTTCGCGCGCTATGGATTCGACGCACCGCCGCGCAAGTAGATGACCGATTGGCTCTCGCCCGCGGACTGGCAAGCGCTCGCGCTGAGCCTGCGCGTCGCGTTCCTGAGCGTCGTCGTCTCGCTGCCGCTCGCGCTCGCGCTCGCGTGGGTGCTGTCGCGCAAGCGCTTCCACGGCCGCACGCTCGTCGAGGCGCTCTTGTTCCTGCCGCTGATCCTGCCGCCGGTCGTGACCGGCTACGCGCTGCTCGCGCTGCTCGGCCGCAATGCGCCGCTCGGACATGCGCTCGCCGAGATCGGCATCGTGTTCGCGTTCCGCTGGACCGGCGCGGTCGTCGCCGCCGCTGTCATGGGATTCCCGCTGCTCGTGCTGTCGATCCGCGTCGCGTTCGACGGCGTCGACCGTCGGCTCGAGGCCGCGGCCGAGACGCTCGGTGCGCGTGCGTGGCGGCGCTTTCGCACGATCACGCTGCCGCTTTCGCTGCGCGGCATCGTCGCCGGTTGCGTGCTCGCGTTCGCGCGCGCGTTCGGCGAATTCGGCGCGACGATCAGCTTCGTCTCGAACATCCCCGGCGAGACGCGCACGCTGCCGATCGCGATCTACGAACTGCTTTCGGTGCCGGGCGGCATGAGCGGCGTCAAGCATCTCTCGCTCGTCGCCTTGCTCGTCGCGCTCGCCGCGGCCGCGAGCGCGACCGTCATCGCGGGCGGCATCGCACGGCGCGACGGCCATGGCTGACGTTTCCATGAGGACGCGATGATCGATCTCTCGATCCGTCGTCGCACCGGCGATCTCGATCTCGACGTCGCATTTCGCGCCGACGCGCGCACGCTCGCGCTGTTCGGCGATTCCGGCGCCGGCAAGACCAGCGTGCTGAACGCGATCGCCGGTCTTCTGAAGCCGAGCGAAGGCCGCATCGCGCTCGACGATCGCGTGCTGTTCGATAGTGTGTCCGGCATCGACGTGCCCGTCGCCGAGCGCCGCGTCGGCTACGTATTCCAGGACGGCCGGCTGTTTGCGCACCTCGACGTGCGCGCGAACCTCGTCTACGGCGCGCTTCCCGCAGAAGCCGGTGCGCGCATCGCGTTCGACGACATCGTCGCGCTGCTCGAGCTTGCGCCGCTGCTCGCGCGCTCGCCGCCGACGCTCTCGGGCGGCGAGCGCCAGCGCGTCGCGATCGGGCGCGCATTGCTCGCGCAGCCGCGCGCGCTGCTGCTCGACGAGCCGCTGACGGGCCTGCACGCCGAAGCGCGGCGGCAGGTGCTGGATCATCTGCGGCGTCTGAAGGAGGAACTGCGCGTCTTCACGGTGCTCGTCTCGCACCACGCCGCGGAAGTCGCCACGCTCGCCGACGAGATCGTGCTGCTCGACGGCGGCCGCGTCGCCGGCCGGCGCACACGCGCCGAATTCGAGGCGATCGCGGCGGCGGCCGTTCCGTACTCCGTTTCCTGATCGTTTGCCTTCTCCGGCGACGCTTTGCCGCTCGCCGCGAACCGGCTAGGCTAGGCTCGCGCGAATCGACACGAGGTCGCCATGACAATGCGTCACATGCTTGCCGCGTTCGCGGTTGCGATTCTGCTCGCCGGCTGCAGCAGCGGACCGCCGAAGCGCATCACGCCTTCGGCCGTTTCGATCCAGCAACTCGTCGCTTCGGACGGACAATGGCGGCTCACGATCCGCATCCAGAACTACTCGACGGTCGCGATGCACTACGCATCGCTCGACGGAACGCTGCACATCGCCGGCGTCGACGTCGGCACGATCGCATTGAAGCCCGATCTCGACATTCCGCCGAACAGCGCCGACGTCGTCGAAACGACCGTCAAGGCGACCGCGCAACTGCCGGCCGGCGATCTCGCGTACACGATCGCCGGCAAGATCGACACGACCGAGCCGGAGACGCATTTCAAGTTCGACCGGTCGAGCCGTCTCTCGCCCGCGCCGGGATTGCCGGGCACCTGGCGCTGAGGACGCAATCGCGATGACCCGTTA
>DASZWL010000331.1:0-6817 GCA_035546695.1 Rhodanobacteraceae bacterium
ACGGCGATCCGCGCGAACTCGTGATAGTCGAGTCCGGCGCGGCGCAGTTTCTTGTCGTCGAGATCGAACCCGAGCGGCCGCACGAGATGCAGCGCCGCGCCGGTGTTCGCGCACAGCCGGATCACATTGCCGGTGTTCGGCGGAATCTCCGGCTGGAACAGGACGACGTGCACGCCTCCATTATCGAGGCATCGCGCGCGCGCGCAAACCGAGCGGACGCTCGTCCGTCGACGGCGCTTCATCGTCGATCAGCGGCGGATCCGGCAGGACGTCGGCGGCATTTGCGATCTCGAGCGCCGACGAGGACGCCGGTGTCACGCGCACGGTCGGCAGCCATGTGACCGCGAGCTCACGGCTTGCGCGAGCGGTGACGTGCACGGTCGGCATCAGCGTCACTTCGATCGGAGCGACGTCCGCGATGCGCACGCGCGGCGGATTCGATTCGGATGTCGTCGCGTCCGCGTCGATGCTGACCGTCGGCAGCAGCGTCGCGCGCAGCGGCGCGGCGTCGTCGACGGTCATCGATGCCACATCGTTCGACGGCGATGCGAACGCAGAGCCCGCGATGAGGGACGCGAGCGTTGCGGCGATGAGTGATGTGCGGATCTTCATACAACCTCCTGCGAGCACTTCTCTCCGGCGGTGTGGAGCAAGCAACATGCCATTTGCCGGAATCGCGTTGCTTGCGTCGATATAGATGCGCAATCAGGGATTTAGGTTGCTAGTCCGAAAGTCATGCCAACCTCATGCATGCTTTCGCGGACATCCGGACGGACACTCGCCGTGTCCGCTCGCTTGTTCAGAATGGGAAGTTGCGGCATCGCGTGCGCGCGCTCGGGTGGATCGATTTCGCACGCGGCGTGCGACGGCGCACGTTAAAAAATCGAGCGCGACATCGAGCGCATGAACACGAGAAGAGTCAAATCGAACGTTATCGGACGCCGTGCCCGCGTCAGGCACGTCGCACCCGCGCGCGTCAATGCGCGCCGGCGAATCGGACTGCGCCGCGACGAAGAATACTTACGACGTGACGACGCCGTGCGCGCTGTCGGCGTGCGGCCTGTCGTCCGTGTGCGCGGTCCCGTCGTCGGACGGCGCATCGCTGCGCGCTTCGATCCAGGTCGGATGCTTCTGGATCGGATCGAGCAGCAGGATGCGCTGCGGCTTCGCGGTTTTCGCGAACGGACAGTCGGCGTCCGCTGCCGGATAGAACGTCTCGGCCGTGGCGGCACCGCCGATGACGGCAATGGCAAGTCCCGCGCGGATCAGCTGCATGCGGATGTTCATCGACGCCTCCTCGACTCCCTCGATCCCGACATCGCAAGCGCTGTGCCAACGACACGGCGCGGCCCTCAACCCTCATCTAGACGCAGAAACAAGGCATTAGGTTGCTAGGCCGGAAGTCATGGGTTTCGAAACGGGCGTCCGCGGACACCGTTCAGCATGTCCGCTGCTACCGTCGCGGATCGAGCTTTGCTGACCACGACATCCGTCCCGCGAAATCGCGATCACGATTCCGGGTCGTACAGGATCTCGCGCACTTCCTGGGCGCAACGACAGGACGAGGCGATCTTCGCCGCCCACATCAAAGCCTCGTCGCGGGACGGCACTTCGATGATCGAGAAGCCACCGATGACCGCCTTGGTTTCCGGGTGCGGTCCATCGGCGACCGAGCCGTCGGTAGCGACGATGCTGGCCCGTTGGCGGAGGAGACCGCCGCCGAAGATCCAGACCCCGGCAGCCTTGGCCTCGCGCACGACGGCGTGCGTCGCTTCGGACACGGCGGGGAGATCCTCTTCGGGAAACGTCATCGATCCATCGTCGAACGAGATCAGGTATCGCGTCATCTCAAGTTCCTCAATGGGCGTTTTCGTCAACTCTGCCAATCCGAGTCTCGGGAAACCCCGCCCCTGAATTGTGATTTTTCGCACGCCGCTGCGAATCGCCGGATCATGGCGACGGCGAACCCCTCGAACCACGCAGGACCGGTCAGCGATGACTGAGAGCGGACGCGATGAAACGGAGTTCCTCGCGCGGATCGGCCGGCACGCCGGAATCGTGCGCAAGGTCGCGCTCTCGTATCGAGATCCAGGCGCGCCTGACCGAGCTTCGCGCGTGGCTCGTCAGGAGCGCGCCGGGGTTCGGCGCGGTCGACTGCTCGCGGCGTTCGCGCGCGAGGCGTGATCAGCCGGCAGGCTTTACTTCGCGGTGCAGGTAGGCCTGATAGAGCAAGTATCCCGATGCGTCGTTGGCCACCATGGTCTGATAGCTGACGAAACCCAGCGGCGCCCACCATGACTGCTGCGGCAATGTCGCCATCGCCTGCTGCCATTCGTGCGAGCTCTCTGCGCGTTCGGCCTGACTGGCGCCGTCATCGTCTGCAGCCAGAATCTGGCACAGCGTCTGTCGGCACTCGACGTGAATCAGCGCCATATGCGCACGCACTTCGGCGGGCAACGCTTCGAGCCACGCGCGCAATGTCGCCTCGATCTGCTGCGCAGTCGCATCGGACCAATCCGGATCGGCCTCTTCGTGATCGAACGTCGATAACGCCTGCCCGCTCGGAGGCTCGCCGCTGTCGTCGGCGGATGCCGCGTCCTCGCGTGCCATCCAGTCGGCGAGGAGATCCGCCGCGCGGCCGGGATCGATCGAGGTCTCGGACGACTCGTGCTCGGACGAGTCGCCGTTCGCGCCGTCGGTTTCGTCTTCGGATCCCGCGTCCGTCGAAGCCGGGTCGGTCGTGTCATCGCTCGCCGCGGAATCATCCGGCGCGGGCGCATCGGGCTCGGCTTTCGGCGCGTCGGTTGCCGGAGAAACGTCGGTCTTCTCCGGTTCGACCGGATTCGCGCTTGCCGGCACGTCCGCCGGCGTTGCGTCGACCGGATTCGCAACCGACGGCTTCACGTCGATCGACTTCGGGGCGACCGGCATCACTTCGACGGGCTTCGCGTCGACGGGATTCGCGGCGACGGCGCCTGCATCGACCGTTTTCTGCTCGCCGACCGACGCCGGTGGCGTGGGCGCGAGCGTCACGCGTCCGTTGTCGGCACGGACGGACCGCGAAGGTGCCGTCGCGGGCGCCGGGTACGGCGGCGTCCATATCGCCCACGCGAGAGCGAGGCCCGCGAGGACCACGGCCACGATCAAGAATGCCGCGCGCATCGTTGCATCGTCCCGCTACGAAAAACCGCCGCCGACGAAACTAGCCGAAATCGGGGCGCAAACGCCACTCGCCGTCAGGGAGCCCGCGTATCTCACCACGGAATCGTCTCGCCGTTCTGCGAAAGGAAGCGCCCGCTGTCGGAAGGACGCAGATGATCGATCACGCGCAGCATCGACGCGATCGCCGCTTCCGGCTTCAGCGGCGCTCCGGCGCCGCCCATGTCGGTCCGCACCCAGCCGGGGCTCAGCGAGACGACGACGATGCCGCGATCGGCAAGCGCGATCGAGAGCAGGCGCGTCGCCATGTTGAGCGCCGCCTTGCTGATCGCGTAACTCGGGCTGTACAGCGAATCGGTGCGCGAGATCGAACCGAGCGTCGAGGAAAGATTGACGACGCGCGCGCCATCGACGAGATGCGGATCGAGCGCCTGAGTCAGGAGGAATGCGCCGGCGGCGTTGACCGCGAAGCTCTCGGTGAGCGATTTCGGCGCGATCGCGCCGAAGCGCTCGTGCTCGACGAGCATGCCGGCGTTGTTGACGAGAAGATCGATGTCGAGATCGAGCACGCCGATTTCGCGCTCGACTTCGGCGATCGAGCGAGGATCGGCGACATCGAGCGGCAGCACGTGCAGACGCCCAGGATGCTCGCCGGCGAGCCGCGTCAGCGCGATCGCCTTGCCCGGCTCGCGGCAAGCCGCCGCGACGCGATCGCCGCGCGCGAGCAGCTGGCGCGTCATCTCGAGACCGAGGCCGCGATTCGCTCCGCTGACAAATGCTTGCATGCCGGCGCCGAAACGTTTCGTCCAAGCGGGAGTCTAACGCCGGCCGTGACCATCGTCCGTTGCACGCGTCGCGGCCGGTGGTCTAGCCTGCGCGACCCTCATGAGCCGCCGGGAGCGCGATCCGCGCACCGCGGACGAGATCGGAAAAACAGCATTCAGGAGCTTTCCATGCGCATGTCCCTCGCCCGCGGCCTCGCCGCCCTTCTGCTGACTGCCGGCTTCGGCGCCGCCGCGACAGCCGCCGCGCCGGACACGATCGACATTCCGTTCACGCGCTTCACGCTGCCGAACGGGCTTACGGTCGTCGTCAGCGAGGATCACAAGGCGCCGGTCGTCGCGGTCAGCGTCTGGTATCACATCGGCTCGGCCGACGAGCCCGCCGGCAAGACCGGCTTCGCGCATCTCTTCGAGCACCTGATGTTCCAGGGCTCGGAGAATCACAAGGACGAGTTCTTCCGTCCGTTCGAGCTCGCCGGCGCGACCGACCAGAACGGCACCACGTGGTACGACCGCACGAACTATTTCGAGACCGTGCCGACGACCGCGCTCGACATGGCGCTCTGGATGGAATCCGATCGCATGGGACATCTTCTCGGCGCGATCGGCCAGCACGAGCTCGACGAGCAGCGCGGCGTCGTCCAGAACGAGAAGCGTCAGGGCGAGAACCAGCCGTACGGGCGCGTCGACGAACGCATCTCGGCAATGGCATTTCCCGCGAACCATCCGTATCACCACGACACGATCGGCTCGATGAAGGATCTCGACGCCGCCTCGCTCGCCGACGTCAAGCAGTGGTTCACGGCGAACTACGGCGCCGCGAACGTGACGGTCGCGCTCGTCGGCGACATCACGCCCGAGATCGCGAAGGCGAAGATGCAGGAATATTTCGGCGATATCCCGGCCGGGCCGCCGGTGCCTCGCCAGCAGCCGTGGACCGCGCCACGCGACGAATCGACGCGCGATGCGATGACCGATCACGTCGCGCAGACGCGCATCTATCGCGAATGGAACGCACCGTGGCTTGGCGATGCGGAAATTCCCGATCTCGAGCTCGCTGCGGCCGTGCTCGGCGGCGGCAAGACCTCGCGCCTCTACGAGCGGCTCGTCTACAAGGACAAGATCGCCGACGATGTCTCGGTCGACGTGCAGTCGTTCGCGCTCGCGTCGATGGTGCAGCTCTCGGCCGACGTCAAGCAGGGCGTCGATCCGAAGAAGGTCGAGGTCGCGATCGCCGAGGAATGGGCGCGCTTCCTGAAGGACGGCCCGACCGAAGACGAGCTCATGCGCGTCAAGGTCAGCTCGCGCGCGGCGTTCATCCGCCGGCTCGAGCGCGTCAACGGCAAGGCGTCGATCCTCGCCGAGGGTCAGGTCTATCGCGACGATCCCGGCGCGTACAAGGCCGATCGCGCGCGCATCGAAGCGGCGACGCCAGCGAGCGTGCTCGCGGCGGCGAAGAAGTGGCTCGCGAAGGGCGACTACACGCTGACCGTGACGCCCTCGCCCGACGGCGCCGACGAGAACGTCGCGGACGAGATGGAGAAACCCGGCCGCGCCGCGATCGAAGGACGTCCCGCGCCGGTGATGCCGCCGAAGGCCGACTACAAGATCACGCCGTCGAAAGTCGCGCGCAGCGAAGGCGTGCCGAAGGTCGATGCGTTCCCCGATCTCTCGTTCCCGAAATTCGAGCGCGGCAAACTCAGGAACGGCATCGAGGTGATCCTCGCCGAGCGCCATACGATCCCGGTGATCGAGGTGCAGATGCTGTTCGACGCCGGCTACGCGTCGGATCAGGGCCGCGGCGACGGCACGTCGGCGTTCACGATGGCGATGCTCGACGAAGGCACTGCGACGCTCGACTCGCTCGAGATCGCGCGGCGCGAAGAGCGCCTCGGCGCCGAGATCGGTGCGGGTTCCGGGCTCGACACGTCGAGCGTCGGCTTGAGCGCGCTCGGCTCGGAGATCAAGCCCTCGCTCGCGCTCTACGCCGACATCGTGCGCAATCCCGCGTTCCGCGACGACGACATAGCGCGCGTGCGCGGCCAGTGGCTCGCGCGCATCGCGCAAGAGAAGACGCAGCCGCGCGGCCTTGCGCTGCGCACTCTGCCGCCGCTGCTCTACGGCAAAGGCCACGCGTATGCGATTCCGTTCACGGGCTCGGGCAACGAAGCGGCGATCAAGGCGCTGACGGCGTCCACGCTGCGCGCATATGTCAGCGATCGGCTGCGGCCGGACAACGCGAAGATCCTCGTCGCCGGCGACACGACGCTGGAGGCGATCATCCCCGAGCTCGACGCCGTGTTCGGCGACTGGAAGGCGCCGGCGACACCGCTCGCGAAGAAGAACATCGCGAACGTCGAGAAACCGGCGAAGCCGCGCGTGTTCCTGATGGACAAGCCGGGCGCGCAGCAATCGCTGATCCTCGCAGGCGTTCTCGCACCGTCGACGAAGGCGAAGAACGATCTCGAGATCCAGACGATGAACGGCGCGTTCGGCGGCACGTTCACCTCGCGGCTCAACATGAACCTGCGCGAGGACAAGCACTGGGCCTATGGCGCCTTCAGCTTCCTCGTCAACGCGCTCGGGCAACGGCCTTTCATGCTCTATGCGCCGGTGCAGACCGACAAGACGGCCGAATCCGCCGCCGAGATCCTGCGCGAAGCGAAGGACGTGATCGGCCCGAAGCCGCTGACCGACGAGGAAATCGAGAAGATCAAGCTCGGCGACGTGCGCAGCATGCCCGGCGAATACCAGACGACCGGCGCCGTGCTCGGCGCGATGCGCAGCATCGTCGTCTACGATCGGCCGGACGACTACGTGCAGACCCTGAAGCCGCGCATCGAGGCGCAGACCGACGCGGCGGTGCAGGCGGCGGC
>DASZWL010000332.1:0-6042 GCA_035546695.1 Rhodanobacteraceae bacterium
CGCGCGCAACTGCCGCCCGATCACGCGATCATCGGCGGTACGCTGATCCGGCTCGGCGATCTGCAACGCCGCATGGGCCGTTACGACGACGCCGACCGCTCGTTCGCCGAATCGCTGACGATCCTCGGCAAAGGCGCGGCCTCGGGCCAGTACGCGCAGGCGTTGCAATTCCACGGCGATCTCGCGAAAGCGCAGGGACGCTTCGACGTCGCGATCGAGCGTTATCGCGCTTCGTTAGAAGCATTCCGCAAGACCGTCGGCGACGGCGTCTATACGTGGCTCACGGCGCTGAAGCTCGTCGAAGGGCTCATCGAAGTGGGCAGGCTCGACGAAGCGGAGCCGATCGCCGTCGAAGCGGTCGCGAAGCTCGAGCACGCATCGGGCGACAACGACTACGACACGGCGTACACCTCGAGCGTCATGGGCGCGCTGCGCCACGCGCAGGGACGCGAAGCGGAGGCGGCGGAGTTGTTCCGCACGAATCTCGCGCTGCTCGCGAAGATCTACGGCGAAGCGCACTTCGAAGTCGCGCAGGCGCGCGTCGCGCTCGCGAGCTGCCTCGTCGCGTTGCGCGATGAGAGCGTACGGCACGAAGCGGCTGCGCTGCTCGAAACCGCGAGGACATCGCTCGAAAGCGCGGACCGCGACGGCGAAGCCGCCAGCGAGCGCGCGCTCGGCCTCGTCTATCTCGAACGCGCGACGCTTCGACGCGACGCCGGCGACGCGACCGGCGCGCGCAGCGATGTCGCCGAAGCGATGCGCCGCCTTGCCGCGCCGGCCAGCGCGCGCTCGCTGAAGCGTGCGCAGGCGCTCGGGCGTGCGCTCGACCTGCGTGTTTGATCACCACGGCGAGCAGATCACCGGCTCGAAGCCGTCGGCGTGGATCGTGTCGCCGGGCGGAAGACCACTGCCGTCGAGATCCGCGCGCACGAAGCCCTGTTGCGCATCGTCGGCCGTGAACCAGAACAGGAGCCCCGCCGCGCGCCGGCCCGTCGCGGTCGGCCGGAACGCGGCGTCGACCGCGCACGCCTGCCCCGGCGCGAGCACGGCGCCGGCGAGGCAGGTCGCGCCATACAACGGATAGTCGTCTTCGAGCGTCGCTTCGAGTTCGGTCAGCGTCACCGGCAGCGTGCCGGTGTTCGTCGCCGTGAAGTGCACGGCGCCGGTGCTCGACTGCACGCTCGTATCGGGATATTCGCACTCGGTCCTGTCGAACTCGACGCGCGAGAACGGTGCATCCGGCACGCCGGCGCCCCGCAGCAAAGCGAACACCGGAGCCGATACGGAAGCGAACACCGTATCGTGGAACGACGCGATCAGCGGATAATCGTGCGGCGCGAGCACGCCGGCGGGCGGATAGGTGACGTCGATCGTGCACGTGCCGGCCGGCGCGAGCGTCGCACCCCCGCAGGCGTCGGCGACGATCCGGAACTGCGAGTTTCCGATCGTCGGCGCGCCGACCTCGATGTCGTCGGGCATGAGATTCGTCAGCGTGAAGCGCTGCGGCGCGCTCGTCGTGCCGACCGGGACGTCGCCGAAATCGAACGGATTCGGACTCAGCATCGACGGCGCCGGATCGGCCGGCTGCACGATCTGCGCGACCTCGAGCGACACGCAGTCTTGATCGAGGTTGTAGGCGACTCGGGTCGGATAGAGCTTCGGCGGCCCGAACAGCGGCGTCAGCGGCACATGGCGGATGTCCCAGAGGCCGGGTCCGGTCGAATTCCGTCCGTGACCGAGCTGCGGAACGCTCTCGCCCGGCCAGAGCGGCAGCTCGTCGTAGAGACGACGGTACTGGATCTGCAGATCGGAAAGATCGGGAATCGGCGGCGGCGCGATCCAGCGCAACGGGCCGTCGTTGAGCACGATCTGGCCGTCGGAGACGTGCAGCACGGCCTCGACGGCGCCGCCGGCGTAGTCGACGCTCGGCTCGAACACGAATTCCTCGGTGTCGCTCTGCATCCCTTCGTACTGCGTGACGCGCCGATCGTTGGCCGGATTGCCGTCGTCGAAATAGACGATCAGCGACAGCCCGTTCGCGCTGTGCCCCGGCTTGTCCGCGAACCCCGAGAAATCGTAGTCGCCGTTGCCGCGCGCGGCGACGATGGCGGTGACGTCGGCGCGATAGAGCGCCGCGCTCGCCGGCTGCGGCTGGGTCGGCCAGCAGTCGTTGCTGCCGAAGCCCGCGACGCGCGTGCCGGTGATCGGCGAGCCGTCGAAGACGACGTCGGGCTCGTCGTAGTCGCGATCGCCGCCGGTGAGGCCGATCTCGGGCATCTCGACGTCGATGCCGTTCCAGTAGAGCAGCGCGAGCGTCACGGTGCCCGACACGCCGTCGAGCGTCAGCGTGCCCTCGCCGCCGCCGAGCGCGCCCGGCGCGCCGATGCCGCCGACACCCGTCGCGACGTAGTCGGTGCGATCGAGCACGAGATAGCGGTGCATCGTCACGTTAGCGCGCGCCGACGCCGCGGCGACGAGCGCGAAGCAGAACGACGATGCGATCGAGCGTAGATGCAGCATGACCTTTCCTCCCCGAGGCGAGCGGTCATTCCGGATAGCTGACGGTTTCCTTGCCCGAGACGTCCCACGCATCGCCTTCCTTCGTCAGCAGCACGGCGCCGCGCTCGATCCAGCCGCTGCCGTTGCGCGCCGAGAAAACGACGACCGCGTCGTCGCCGAGCCGCCAGCCGCCTTCGACCTTCACGTCGCGCAACATGCGCTGCGACTGCGCGACGAGTTTCTTCTGGCGCTGCGCTTTCGGAATCGGCTTGCCGTCGAAATCCTTGTCGGCGAACACGATCTGTGACAAGAGGCCGCCCGCGCGCATTGCGGCGTCGGGATCGTTCGCGTCGACGGCTTTGGACATCGCGCCCGTCGACGCGACGAACGCATGTCCGGCCTCGCCGCCGTCTTTCGGCAGCGGCGTCGCGGCCGTCGCCCAGTCGGTGCGACGCGCATGCGTCGCCGGGTCGTAAATCCCTTTCGCGAGAAACGACTTCGCGATCTCGTCGTTCGTGCGCGCTTTCGTTTCCGCGAGCACAGCCGCACCGGGACGCATGACCGCGATGCGGTAACCGGCGCCGGTTTTCACGTACGGCATCTTCAGCTCGCCGGAGCCCGAGCCGTCCTTGCTCTTCTCGGTGACGACGACGACACCTTCGGCCGCGATCGGCGCGGCGCCGGAGGCTTTCGCATCCTCGGCGAGTCCGGCCTTGAACGCGGCGTCGAGCGGCGCGATCGCGACCTTGCATTGCATGTCCGCCGCGCACGAATACACCGTGTCGAAATACGCGAAGCGCACGTCGGAAGGCGCGCCGTCGATATCGGCGAGCGCGGACGCGGCGGCGAAATCGCCGGCGTCGAGCGCTTTCTGCAATTGCCGGACGAGCGCGTCGGCGCTCGACGCGGCGGAGCCGCACGAGGAGGTCGCGAAGAAAACCAGGAGCGGCAGGGCTTTGCGCAGCAGTGACATCGTCGGTCTCCATTCGGTCGAGGCGAGCGCCGTCGCGGCGCCTGTCGTAGGGATCCACGGCATCGGGCGTGCGCATGGGCCACGCGACGCCGGATGCGTCGGGTTGGCCCCCGACTGCGCTTTCCTGCGTGGAACTCGGCAGGAGGGTCATCCCATGTCCATGAAACTGCGGTTCCGCGCGCTCGCCGCGCTCGTCTTCGCGCTGGCCGGCTCGACCGCCGTCGGAGCGACGTTCCACGTCACGCGCGGCGACGATCCGCCGCCGAACGGCTGTCTCCCCGACGATTGCTCGCTGCGCGAGGCGATCGTCGACACCGCGACGACGCCCGAAGCCGACACGATCACGCTCGGTGCCGGCCAGTTCCAGGTATGGAACAGCGAGCTCGTCATCACGAGGGCGATCACGATCCGCGGCGCGGGCAGCGGCGCGACGCGCATCATCAGCATCGACGATTTCCCGATCCTGCACGTCGTTCCGTTCGGCGAGCTGACCCTCGAAGGCCTCGAGATCAGCTCGAGCGACGGTGTCGCGATGGTGGTGACCGACAACGGCACGGCGACGCTGCGCGATGTCCATATCCCGGGCGGCTTCAGCGGCGTCGGTACGGAATCATCGAGCAGCGGCGCGCCTTCGGGCTCGCTGCGCATCGAGGATTCGTCGATCGAAAGCTTCGTCGTCTGCTACCAGACCGACGGCGTCTGCCGGCTGTTCGACAGCGACACGCGCTTCGTCCTCGCGCACGGCGAGCTGGAGCTGAAGCGCGTCGTCATCGACGGCGACGGCACGGATCTCTTCGGCCTGTCGCTGCAGAGCATGCAGCCGGCCACGATCGAGGACAGCACGATCCGCAACAGCGGCCGTCCGTTCTACGTCCGCGCCGCGAGCAACGACGTCGCGCCGCCGATCCACGTCCGCCGCACGCGATTCGTCGACAACTTCGGCCCGCTCGTCAGCGACCGGGCCTCGTACATCCACATGGACGACGTCGAGTTCCGCGACAACGTCGTGTCGGACGCGCACGTCGCCGATCCGGCCGTACTGCTCGCGGGTCCAGGGCCGGCCTGGTTCATCAGCCGCGCGCTCGTCGTCGGCAACCGCGGCGGAAACACGCTCGACGGCGCCGTGATCCGCGTGCTCGGCGGCGGACGCGCGATCTTCGACAACACGACGTTCGACGACAACACGTTCCGCGACGCGCCGATCTTCGGGCACACGATCGGCGTCTACAACAGCACCGCCACGCCGGCGCTGCTGTGGCTGATCCATGCGACGATGCGGCGCGCGCTGACGCTCGACGAGGCGACCGTGGGATCGCTCCTGACCGTGCGCGGGCCGAACACCGACGTGCGCCTCGGCAACACGGCGCTGCACGGAACATGCGCCTTCAGCGGCGGCGGTGCGATCGTGCAAGGTATCGGCAATGCCGAAGCGTCCGATACGTGCGGCCTCGACGAGGCGACGAATCTCGTCGGTCTCGACCCGTCCGAGCTCGGGCTCGGCGATCTCGCCGACCACGGCGGCTTCACCGATTCGTTCTATCCGACGCGCGTCAGCCACCTCGTCGACGCGGCCGATCCCGCATTCTGCGGGTTCGTCGGCCCGCTCGATCAGCGCGCCTACGTGCGGCCGCTCGACGGCATCGACTGCGACATCGGTGCCGTCGAAATCGACGCATTGTCCGACTCGATCTTCGCGGACGGACTCGAGGGTTAAGCGTCAATCGGATCGCACATGTACGTGACGCTGACGGAGCTTTCAGTGGCTACAGAGCCCGTCGAAGCCAGCGAAGAAGATGTCGTCGTCCTGCTCGCCCGGTTGCCGCTCTAGCGCGCCGATGTCGGTGCCGATGCCGACTTCGCGCGCAAGGCCGCGCTGATCGGTCTGCAACATCAGCGGATTGCCGCCTTGGTCCAGCACCAACGAGCTGCCTAGCCGCGGCGCGTGCGTTCGCGTCGGACCGCCGTTGTCGGCGAGCGGTTGCAGATCGGGGCAGCCGAGCTGCGTCGTTCCGGCCGGGAAGAAGACCGTCGATGCGCCGATGAGGTTATGCGAGCTGTCGGGAGTTACGGTAGCAGCAGGGTCACCACCGATGTCGACGGGGCCGTTATCGGAGACGATCGAACTTTGAAGCGTCAGTGATGTGTGGACGAAGATGCCGCCGGATTTGCCTGTAGCGTCGCTGTTGAACGCGATGGTGCTGTTCGCGACCGTTAACACCGTGCTGTAGACCCCCGCGCCGAATCCGTTCCCAGAGACTCCGCTTACCACGTTGCCCGAGATCGTGCTGTTCGTGATCGTAGCTCCCGAGACAAGGGTCAGTCCTCCCACGCTATCTGCCAGATTGCCCGAAACCGTGGAGCCATCGACTAAACCGTTACCCCAAGCGAACAGGCCGCCGCAACACGAATAGTGGCCGCTTCCTTCCGCCGCGACGGCGGAATTGCCGCTGATCGTGCTGCCGGATACTTCGACATTGCCTCCTGCCCGCGCACCACCGCTATATGCGTTCAAGACTTCAGCGAGTGCTTTGTTGTCAGTGATCCGGCTGTCGCGGATGATCAGGTCGCCG
>DASZWL010000333.1:0-13422 GCA_035546695.1 Rhodanobacteraceae bacterium
CTCGCCGGACGCGAGCGCCGTGTCGATCGCGAGCCCGCGCGCCGAGATTCCGTAGAGCTGGCCCTTGCCGAGCGCGCGGAAATAGCTCGCGCCGAGGAACGAGAGCACGTCGTCCTTGTAAGCCGGCAGGTTCAGCGCGTAATGGATGCTGAAACCCGCGAAGCCGAGTCCCGCGGCGGCGGAAGCATCGACACCGCTGCCGCCGTAGTCGAACAACGCGGGATCGAACGCGATCTCGTGCGGGCCCTTCGCGCCGATCTCGTCGATCCGCACCGGCCGGTCGAACAGCCAGCCTTCGTGGAATAGCCACAACTCGAACGGACGCTTCGCGAGCCGCCAATGCGCGCGCTCGGGCCTGAAGCGGATCGTCTCGTAGCGATCGTGATCGAGATGCTGCATCGGGCCCGAGAGGTTCGGTCCGGGATCGCGATAAGCCGCTTCGGCCAGCGCCTTCGCGCGCGCATCGACTTGATCGAAGCCGAACGACGCCGGCGCGGCCGCGGCTTGGCGGGCGATGATCGCGACGGCGACGAGCGCCAGAGTCGAGCGAATCGGCATGGTCCGGTCGAAGCGAGGAAGGTTTCGATCCTAGCGCCGCCGTTGTTCACAACGCGCAAAACGCCCGGCACCGGTTCATCGATGGCTCAGCCGCCGGAAGCGCGCACCGAAGCGGTCGCGGCTCCGCGGATCGGGAAATATTCCCGATTTCCGCCGCGCCTTCGGTACTATCGCCACGGCACGGAGCGCATGTCCCGAGACCGGACGGTCGGCAGGATCACGGGGGAGGCGGGTTGGCACAGACGACGATCGCGCTCGCTCCGGGCGCCGCGAGGGCGCCCCGCCGTTGCGCCCGATCCCTGCGCCGCGCCGCCGGCCTCGCCGCGTGCGCGTGCGCGCTCGCCGCGTGCGCGAGCTATGCGCCGGCGCCGATCGATACGCGACAGTCGGCCGAGACGTTCGGCGCGAAGCGCCTCGATGCGCCCGCAGTGCGCGACGACATCGAGCGCGTGGCGCCGGGCGTTTTCGCGACGTGGCCGCCGCCGACCTGGGATCGCGGCGCGCTGCTCGCGGTCGCGCTCGCCGAAAACGGATCGCTCGCGGTCGCGCGCGCCGAAGTCGAGACCGCGCTCGCGGGCGAGATCAGCGCCGGCGAATCGCCGAATACGACGCTCGATCTCCAGAGCGAGTACGCGCGGCGCGAACCCGATCACTGGCTCTACGGCCTCAGCTTCGATTTCCTCTTGCGCCGTCGTGCCGATCTCGACGTCCGGCTCGCGCGACTCGGCACCGAGGCCGCGCGCTCGGATCTCATGGAACGCACGTGGACCGTGCGTCGTGCGTTGACGACCGCGCTTTCCGATCGCGAGAGCGCGCATCGACGCGAAGACGAGCTCTCGCGGCTTGCAGAAGCGCAGGATCAGCTCGTCGCGACGCAACGCCTGCGCGTCGAGGCCGGCGAGGATGCGCCGTCGGCGCTCGCGCTCGCCGAATCGGCGCGACTCGAGACCGCGCAACAGCACGCGAGCGCGCGTTCCGAAGCGGCCGCCGCCGATGCCGCGGCTGCGGCTGCGCTCGGCGTTCCGCCCGGAGCGCTCGACGGCATCGCGATCGCATGGCCCGACTGGGGCGATCCGCCGGTTCTCGAATCCGCGCGCGTCGACGCGTTGCGAGAGCAGGCACTGTTGTCGCGCGCCGATCTCGCGGCCGCGATCGATGCCTATGCCGAAAGCGAAACGAAGCTCGAGCGCGCCGTCGCGCGGCAATATCCCGAGATCACTCTGCATCCCGGTTATTACTGGGATCACGGCATCGCGAAGTGGCCGTTCGACGTCGGTCTCTCGCTGCCGCTGTTCAATCGCAACCGCGGCGAGATCGCCGAAGCGACCGCTGCGCGCGATGTCGCCGGCAAGCGCCTGTTGGCGCTGCAAGCCGAGATCTACGGCGCGATCGAGGCAGCTCTCCGCGCGGAAACCGTCGCGCGAGAGAATCTCGAATCGGCCGGAAAGCGTGCCGACGCCGCGCAGCGCGAGCTGGATCGTGCCGATCGTGCGCTGCGGCTCGGCGCGAGCGATCGCATCGAGCACGCCGGCGCGGAGACCGCAGCGCGCCACGCCGAGCTCGATCGCATCGTCGCGATGGCGGCGCTGCAAGCGGCGCGCAATGCGCTCGAAGACGCGCTGCACGCGCCGCTTTCCGGTCCGGAGCTGGAGCTCGCGCTTCCCGCTGCCGCGACTGCCAACGGAGCAGACGAATGACGAAGAGACGCATCGCGAATGCATCACGCGCGATCGTTGCGCTGACGTGCGCGCTCGCGCTGCTCGTCGCCGCGACGACACGAACCGCGCAAGCGCAGGACGACGACGACGATGCGCCGCCGGCGCAAGCGGGCGGTCCGCTCGCGTTGAATCCCGAGCAGCGCGCCGCGGTCGGCATCGTCGTCGCGCAAGCGGCTCCGGCAAAGCCTGGCGAACGCATCGCCGCATTCGCGCACGTGCTCGATCCATCGACGCTGACCGCGGATCTTGGCGAAGTCGACGCGACGCGCGCGGCCGAGCGTTCGGCGACGGCCGAGGCCACGCGACTGCAAGGACTCTACAAGGCCGGCGCCGGTGCGTCGCTCCGGAATCTCGAAGCGGCGCAAGCGGAAGTCGCGAAAGCGCGCGCGGAAGCCGACGCGGCGTCGGCGCGCTTCGCGCAACGCTGGTCGCCGCTCGCGTCCGATGCGTTGCGCCGAAAGATCGTTGACGGCGTCGCGTCCGGAAAGATCGCGCTCGTCCGCGTCGACGTGCCGGGACGGCTCTTGCTTGGCACGTTGCCGCCGAGCGCATCGCTCGACATCGACGGCATCGCGGTCGAAGGCCGCGTGCTCGGCCCGCTGATGCAGGCCGGAGAGGCGCAAGGCGCGGCGATGCTCGTCGCGATCGATCATCCGCCGGCGGGACTCGCGGCCGGCGCGCGCATCGCGGCAACACTCGTCGGCAGCGCGCGCTCCGGCTTTCTCGTTCCGCGCGGCGCGATCGTCTACGAGGAAGGCGGCGCATTCGTCTATCACGAGCTCGCGCAGAAACCGGGCGACGACAAGACGTACTACGCGCGCAAGCCGGTCACGCTGCTGATGCGAAGCGGCGACGGGTGGCTCGTCGACGGCCTCGACGACGACGATCGCATCGTCGTGCGCGGCAACGGCGTGCTGTGGTCGCTCGAAGGTATCGGCTCGATGCCGGCGGACGACGATGATTGATTCTGCGAAAGCGCATCCATTCGCGACGGAGCGCGCACTGCTCCCCCCTCACGCTTACGGAAGAGGGGTGCGGATGAGGGCATTCTTGGTTCACGGCTGCATTTCGCGGGCGCTTCCCTCACCCGCCGCGCTGTGCGCGTCGACCTCTCCCGCAAGCGGGAGAGGTGAAGTCACGATGTCTTGCGCGGCGGCGACTTATTCGATCGGAGATCCGCGCTGATGCTCGCCGCGATCGTCCGCTCCTCGCTCGCGCATCCGCGCATCGTCACGGCGGCGAGCGTATTGATCGCGGTGCTCGGCACGGCGGCGCTCGTCGGTGCGCGCTTCGACGTGTTCCCGGATTTCGCGCCGCCGCACGTGCTCGTGCAGACCGAGACGCCGGGCCTCGATGCGACGCAAGTCGAGGCGCTCGTCACGCGTCCGCTCGAAGGATTGCTCGCCGGCACCGAAAACGTGCGCACCGTGCGTTCGACATCGAGCCAGGGCCTCTCGGCGATTCGCGTGATCTTCGAGCGTGGCGGCGATCCGTACCGGCAGCGGCAGGTCGTCACCGAGCGGCTCGCCGAAGCGAACGGTCTTCTGCCTTCGGGCGTGAGTCCGCCGCAGCTTTCGCCTCTGTCCTCTTCGATGGAATACCTCGTCCATTTCGGCTTCACGAGCGAGAAGCTCTCGCCACTCGAGCTGCGCGATCTGATCGAGTGGGTCGTCAAGCCGCAGATCCTCGCCGTGCCCGGCATCGCGCAGGCGCAGATTTTCGGCGGCGAAGTGCGCGAACGGCGCATCGAAGTCGATCCGCTGAAGCTCGCCGCGTACGGGCTCACGTTGCAGGACGTCGCCGACGCGACGCGACGCGCGACCGAGCTGATCGGCGGCGGCTACATCGAGACGCCGACGCAGCGCATCGTCGTGCAGGCCGAAGCCGCGGGCGCGACGCCGGATGCGCTCGCAGCAGCCGTCGTCGCGACGAAGGGCGGCGTTCCCGTCCGCCTCGGCGACATCGCGACGATCCGTGACGGCGCCGAGCCGCGCTTCGGCGACGCGATGATCGGCGACAAGCCCGGCATCCTCGTCGAAACCTCGACGCAGTTCGGCGCGAACACGCTCGACGTGACGCGCGCGCTCGAAGCGCGTCTCGACGCGCTTGCGCCGCAGCTGAAGCAGCAGGGCGTCGAATACCATCCGGCGTTGCTGCGTCCGGCGAGCTTCATCGAGAGCGCGATCGAGAAGCTGCGGAACTCGCTCTTGATCGGCGCCGTGCTCGTCGTCGCGTTGCTGCTCGTGACGCTGCGCGACTGGCGCGGCGCGCTCGTCTCGTTCTCATCGATCCCGCTCGCGCTGCTGACGACCGTCTGGATCCTCGGCACGTTCGGCCTCAGTCTCAACACGATGACGCTCGGCGGGCTCGTCGTCGCGCTCGGCGTCGTCGTCGACGACGCGGTCATCGATGTCGAGAACATCCTGCGCCGCATGCGCGCCGCCGGCGATCGCATCGACGTGCGCGCGCTGTTCACGCACGCTTCGCTCGAAGTGCGACGTCCGGTGTTCTACGCGACGGCGGCGGTCGCGGTCGCGTTTCTGCCGATCCTCGCGATGTCGGGATTGCAAGGCGCGTTCTTCCGGCCCTTGTCGATCGCGTTCCTGCTCGCGATCGGCCTTTCGCTGCTGGTCGCGATGAGCGCGACGCCGGCGCTCTGCGCGCTCGTGATGAAGAATCACAAGCCGCGGCCCGAGGCGGCGTTTCTCACACGCGCCAAGCGCTGGCAGTTGCGAACGATCGCAGCGTTCGATCGCCGGCCACGCGCGCTGCTGGCCGTGCTCGTCGCGAGCGGTGTGCTCGGCATCGCGCTGCTGCCGCTGCTCGGCGCGCGCCTTTTGCCCGATTTCCGCGAGAATTATCTGATCGCGCACGCGTCGCTTCGGCCCGGCATCTCGATCGCAGAGACCGCGCGCATCGGCGAGAACATCTCGAAGGCGCTCGTGAAGATTCCGGGCATCAAGAGCGTCGCCGAGCAGATCGGACGCGCCGAGAACGGACAGGATCCCGACACGCCGAACAAGAGCGAGTTCGAGGTGCAGATCGATCCCGCGCGCGGACACACGGCGGCCGACATCGACGCCGCGATCCGCGACGTGTTCGACGATTATCCGAACCAGCTCGTCGAGATCTATTCGGTGCTCGCCGAGCGCATCGGCGAGACGCTTTCCGGCGAGAGCGCGCCGTTCTCGGTCAGCGTGTTCGGCGCCGATCTCGACGTCGACGACAAGGTCGCGGCCGACATCGCCGAGGTGCTCGAGAAAGTCAAAGGCAGCGGCACCGTGCGGCTCGTCGTGCCGCCGCGCCAGCCCGAGCTTCGCGTCACGCTGAAGCCCGACGCGCTCGCGCTTTACGGGCTCGACGCCGGCGACGCGCTCGACACGATCAACGCGGCGTTTCACGGCAGCCACGTCGCGCAGATCCAGCAGGCCGATCGCAGCGTTCCGGTCGCGCTCCGCATCGACGGCACCGGCGCCGATCCGGAGGCGCTCCGCGCGCTGCTGCTGCGCGGTCGTGACGGTGCGATCGTTCCGCTCGAGCGCGTCGCCGCGATCGAGACGATCACGGCACGCAGCATGATCGATCACGAGGACGGCTTGCGCCGGCAGATCGTCGTCGCGACGCCGAAGACGAACGATCAGGCCGGCTATGCCGAAGCAGCGCAGCGCGCGATCGCGGCGAAAGTTCAGCTGCCGCCGGGCGTCTATCTTCGCTACGGCGGCGTCGCCGAGGCGCAATCCGAAGCGACACGCGAGCTGCTGCTGCATTCGGCGGCCGCGTTCGTGCTGATCGTCCTGCTGCTCGGCCTCGCGTTCGGCCATGCACGTCATGTCGCGCTCGTGCTGCTCGCGCTGCCGTCGACGCTGATCGGAGGCGTCGCCGCCATCGCGATCACCGGCGGCACGCTGACGCTCGGCGCGATGGTCGGCTTCGTCGCGCTGTTCGGCATGGCCGCGCGCAATACGATCCTGCTCGTCTCGCACTACGATCATCTCGTGCGCGAGGAAGGACAGCCGTGGAATCTTTCGACCGCGCTGCGCGGCGCCGAGGAGAGATTGACGCCGGTTCTGCTGACCGCGCTCTTGACGGCGCTCGCGCTGTTGCCGGTCGCGCTGCAGCTGAAGCAGCCGGGTCACGAGATCGAGGGACCGATGGCCGTCGTGATCCTCGGCGGGCTCGTCTCTTCGACGCTGGTCAGCCTGCTGCTGATTCCGCCGCTTGCGGCTCGGTGGCTGAAGCCCGGTTGAGCGCGATCATTCCGCCCGACGGACCGTCATGTGCAACGCACGCTCGCCGGCGACGTGGTCGCTGCACGCGTAGCCGAGTGCGCGAAGATCGATGCCCTGCATGAGATTCTCGCCTGTGCCAAGCAGCACCGGCCGCACCGCGAGATGCATCTCGTCGACGAGCCGTGCCGCGAGATATTCGCGAATCGTCGCGACACCGCCGCCGAGCCGGATGTCTTTCCCTTTCGCAGCCGCTTTCGCCTGCGCGAGCGCCGATTCGATGCCGTCGGTGACGAAATGGAACGTCGTGCCGCCCTTCATCGCGATCGGCGCTCGCGCATGGTGCGTCAGCACGAATGTCGGCACGCGATATGGCGGCTCGTCGCCCCACCAGCCTTTCCAGCTTTCATCGGGCCAAGGGCCGCGCACGGGGCCGAACATGTTGCGGCCGAGGATCCAGGCGCCGATGTTCTCGAAACTTTTCGCGGCCATGCGATTGTCGATGCCGGTCTCGCCTTCGCCGAGGTCGTGCATCCGCTTCCAGACGTCGGTCGCAAAGAACCATTCCATCAACTCGGGGCCGCCGACGCCGAGCGGGTTCTGGAGATCCTGATCCGGACCCGCTCCGTAAACCGTCGAGCGAAACAGCGAAGCTCTGCACGCGAAGTCGGGACATGGTTTCTCCGTCGAAAGGTCGTGCGACGACGCGATCTTACCGTTGCTCAACGCGTCGCGCGGCAAACTCGGCGCGAGACCATTCGGACGCCTACGGGAATCGCTTGCGCCAGCGGCAGTAGACGAACGCCTGCATCGCGCCGGACGGTGTGCGATGCGCTTCGCGCCGGTGCTCGATGAGTTCGAACGGAGCGCCGAGCTCCGCGCTCAGCGCATCCGGCGAATAACGCGCGACCGGAAGTCCGCTGCACCGGAGCGGACCGTCGTCGGCGAAGGTCGCGATGACGACGTGACCACCAGGCTTCACCGCGTGCAGCAGCCGGTCGATGTAGGCCTTCCGGTCGTTCGGCTCGACGAGAAAATGAAACGCGGCGCGATCGTGCCAGACGTCGTAGCCGCTCTCGGGCAGGTCCGCTTGCGTGATGTCGCCCGCGAGCCAACGAATATGCGCACCTCTTGCACCGAGCCGCGCCTTCGATTTCTCGAGGGCGGCTTCGGAAAGATCGAGAACCGTGAGGGCCGTGTAGCCCTCCGCGACGAGATCGTCGACGAGCGTCGAAGCACCGCCACCGACGTCGATGATCTCGGCCGAGTGCGGCACGCCCGTGTTGCGGATCAGTCGCAGTGACAGTGCCGCGTGCGGCTGGAACCAGCTCACGCCGTCGATCGGCTTTGTCGTGTAGACGTGTTCCCAATGGGCTTTCGACGACATCGCAATCCCGATCGCGCAACGTCGGCTATCCATCCTTACGGCGGAGCAGATTCGGCTTCGGTGAATCGTCAGGTCTTTGCCTGTCTCGAACGAGCGGCAAGCCGACCTTTGCGAAACAAGCGCTCCGTCCGCATGACATGCAGGATGAAAACCTTGCGTCCGTCATGACGGTAGAAAACGCGGCAAGGCGGTTCCACGAGCTGACGATAACGCGATTTGCCGAGCTCAGTTGGGCGGCTGCCGCTTCGAGGATGATCCGCGAGTTGCCCGACATGGTCGAAGATGCGTTTGACGAGCTCGGATGCCGCCGCGGGGTTTTCCAGTGCGATGTAGTCCGCTATCGCATCCAGATCGGCCAGCGCCGGCTCGGACCAGATTATTTCAGCCATCTGGAGAGGCGCTTCCTGGCTCCGGCATGAGTCGTCGCGCGGCCTTCCGCGATGGCCTGCTCTCCGCGGGCGATCCCTTCGAGTATGGCCATGCGTCGCTGCATGAGCTGATAGGTCTCGACGTCCAGGAGATACGCGCTCGGCAGTCCGTGCTGCGTAATGAGTATCGGCTCCTTGTTCCGCTCGATATCCGAGAGAAGCTCGGTCGCCTGACGCTTGAGGGTCGTGACGAGTTCGGTGCGCATGGAGTGACACTATAGTATCACTTGCGATGACGCAAGCAGCCGATGCGCCGGCACGATCTCCGCGAGAATTCTCGCGAAATATCAGGCGATGCGCATTCGTCGAACCAATCGGGAAAAAGGCTCCGGCGTTCCTTCGCCGGAGCATCGCGGATGACGACGCGCCGCACGTCGCTTGGGGCGCTCAGAAGAACGGCAGCAGCAGCTCCGGCTTCGTGTATTGCACCGCGTGCACGGCTTCGGGATCGCTGACGACGATCGCGTGCGTGCCGGGCTTCAGATACTGCGCGAGCGCTTCGTCCTCGGATTGCACGAAGAAATCATCCTGGTCCGGCCAGACGACCTTGAGGTCGTAGCCGCTCCAGAGGCCGGGCGGGATGTCGAGGCGCGGCCGGTCGTCTTGCGTAACGCCGGTCGGATCGAGCCCGACGATGTTCGCGGCGGCGGCGTACGGTTCGGGTTCGTTGAGTGCGAGCGCGGCCGCGGCATCCGGCGCGCTCGGCACCGGAACGCCGGCCGCCGAGAACTTCAGCGCGATGTAGAGGTTGTAGTCGAGGAAGACGCGCGTGCCGATCGGGTCGGGATCGGTCTGCGCGAACGCGACCGTCAATCCTTTGGCGAATCCTGCCGCGATCGGCGCGTCGCCGGCCGCCCACGGCAGCGCGCCCGGAATGTCGCTCGCAATCAGGATCGTGCGTTCGATGCCGAAGCGTGATTCGAGCGATGCATTTTCCCTCGCGTATTTCGCCTGGATCCACTGCACGATGAGGCCGCCGGTGCTGTGGCCGACGATCGTGTCGATCGGATATCCGGCATCTTCGATTTCGCCGAGCACCTCGTCGACGACTTTCGCGTAGTCGACGACGCCGATCTCGCCCCAGATGACCGGACCGTAGTATGCCTGCGGCGAGATCCTGCTCGCGCCGTGCGTCGGCAGGTCGATCGCCATCACGCGACACGCCTTACCGGATTCGAGCAATGCGGCCGCGAGCGGCTCGAAGAGGCGCGCGTTGTCGCCGAATCCGTGGACCATGAAGACGTTGCGCGCGTGCGATCCGCAGGGCGCTTTCTTCACGTAGCTGTCGACGTTGATCAGGAATTCGCTCTGCACGGTCTTGCCGACAATCACGACTCTGCCAGCCGGGAATGTCAGGTTCTGGCGCACGTATCCCGCGTGCGCGCGAGGAGCAACGACGAGCGTTGCGACGAGGCAGAGCGCTGTAGCGAAGCGGACGATGATTCGATGCGATGTCGAGAACGAAGCCGAAACGGTCATGCGATGGATTCCTTCGTCGGAGGACACGGCGCTTGCAGGCGCAAGCGGCTCTTCGTCCATCGCACGTCGTCGGCGACCGGCCCGAACGGGCGGCGGACTCGACGTCTTACGGGAAGGCGGTGCGGTTCCGGACAGGTGTCAGCGGCGCTGATGCTCCGCTCGCCGGGCTGCGTTCGGCGACGGCAAATTCGCGCAGCACATCGACGACGCGATCACGCGCGCGACACGACACGCAGTTTTGATGCGATCCTCGCCGTGCAGCGTATCGACGAAGCGGCAGCCTGCGTCGCCGCCGGCTTCAGAGATGACCGAAGAATTCCGGCACGCTTTGCCAGCGGTCGTTGCGGCCGTCGACGCGGGTGATCGCGAGACGCGAAAGCGCTTCCTCCGAAACGCCGTCGAGACATCCGAGATTGACGCCGTACATCCGGCCGATCGGCGTCTCGGTTCCGATGCCGAACGCGCGGACGCCGCAATGCCGGCAGAAGTAATGCTCGTTCTTCTTCGTGTTGAAGAGATATTTCGTCAGATCGCTCCCGCCGGTCAGCAGGCGGAAACCGTCCTCGCGCGCGACGGCGGGCCAGAAGCGCGTCCGGCGGCAGATCGAGCAGTTGCAGCGGTAAGTGTCCTGCTCGAGATCGAGATCGGCCTCGAATGTCACGGCGCCGCAGTGGCAGCTTCCTCGGTACGTTTTCAGCATCGAGCGGATTTCCGGTTGTGCGACGCCATGCCGGCGAGCTGGCGCGCCGTCGTTTGCATCGGAGCACGTCGGAGATTCGAGTGCCCGGTCAGACGACGACGTCGCGGGTGATGTGCGTCAGCACGTTGTCCATGAGTCGGTGGATGAGAGCGTACTTGCCGGCACCGGCCGATCGCAATTGCTGCTCGCTCTGAACGTATTCGTCCGGCACGAGCTCGTCGCGGCAATGCTCGATGAGCGCGTCGGCGCTCTCGGGCGTCGTTTCCAGATGGAACTGAAGGCCGATCGCGCGCGCGCCGATGCGGAATGCCTGATTCCGGCAAGCCTCGCTGCTCGCAAGATGCATGGCGCCGTCGGGAAGATCGAAAGTCTCTCCGTGCCAGTGGAAGACTTCCGCGGCCGGAGGAAACGCGAAAAGTTCGAAAGCTTGCTCGCTCGCACGCACGCGAAACCAGCCGATCTCCTTGCGTGCGCCGCGATACACGCGCGCGCCGAGCGATGACGCCATCAGCTGGGCGCCGAGACAGATGCCGAGCACGGCCTTCTCGGACCGCATCGACTCGAGGACGAATCGCTTCTCCTCGCGAAGCCACGGAAATTCGTCCTCGTCGTTGACGCTCATCGGGCCGCCGAGCGCAATCAGCACGTCGAAGTCGGCGAGCTGCGGCAGCGACGGACTTTCGAAGAACCGCGTCGTCGTGATCGTCGCATTCCGGGATCGCAGCCACGGCAGGATGCTGCCGAGCCCCTCGAACGGCACGTGTTGCAGAACGTGAACGCGCATCGGTTCTCCGCGCCCGATCGAGAGGCTTATCCGACACGCGAGTCTAATCGCATCGCGAGGCGACGTCGGCTCGAATGTCTCGAAGGCCGAGCCTTCAGTCCTCGATCGCTTCGATGCCTTGCCGTTTCAGGTCTTCGAGACGATCCCGCATTTCCTTGAGCCGCTCGGGGGAATGGCCTTCCCAGTCCGTCACCTCGCCGACGACGCGGAACGGATCGAGCGAGCGATACGACTTCGTGGGATTTCCGGCAAATCGCTTGTTCGTGAGGTTCGGATCGTCCTCTATCGGTCCCGTCGGCTCCACGATATAAATCCGGCCCTGCCCCGTGCCGACGGCAAGTTCGGCTCCCCAGACGGCCGCATCGAGCGTCGCGCTCAAATAAACGAACTTCGCCTGGCGCCTCGTGCCGTAGTTGGAGGCATAGCCCGGCTCGATCAGGTCACCCGCTTCGAAGTCGGCCTTCGTGCCGTGGTAGTACGTCGGAGAATCGGTCATCGCGCCGCTCCTTGCTGTTTCGAGAGCCGGCGATGCTGCATCACGGAGAGGGGCTTTCCGCAATCCCCCGCGTGTTGTATAAATTCGTAGCGGGAGGCGCGGCGCGCCTCCTTTTTTTTGGGTTTCCGCGGTCGGCGTGCTTGCGTCGAAGCTGCGCTGCGGCGGGGTCGTCCGCTGAACGGATGCTCAGCCCGCTGCGGTGAGCGTCAGCACCATCCAGACCACGACGTAGCCATTGAACACGCGCTGGGACGCAAACGGCCAATATTCCGGCTTGGCCGACTGTCCATGAACAGCTGCGTGCCAGGTCTGACGCAACAACCAGGCGAACCCGGGAAGCCCGGCGAGAAGCTGCCAGCGCATCGCCGCCATCTCGTGATGACCGATCGACCACGCCATGCCGACCGTCGCGACGACACCGACGGCGAGGATGAGCGCGGCGAGAATCCGGAACGGCCATCTCACTGCGGGCCGTGCTGTCGCACGAATGGATTTCGTTTCCATTTTTCGGACCAGTCCCGGATCGAGCAAGACGGAACGCAGCCGCTAGATCGCCTGCGTCCTCACTGACCCGCCGGCGGCTGCCAAAGTTCGACCTTGTTTCCCTCGGGATCGACGATCCAGCCGAATTTGCCGTACTCGGATTCTTCGACCTTGTCCTCGACGTGCACTCCCTCGGCGCGCAGCAGCGCGAGCAGCGCATGCAGGTCTTCGACGCGGTAATTGATCATGAAAGACGCCGAGCTCGGAGCGAAGTAATTCGTATCCTCGGCAAACGGGCTCCATGCCGTCGTGCCCGAGCCCGCCGGATTGTCCGGCCCGTTCCATCGAAACGCCGCGCCGCCCCATTCCTGAACGTCGATTCCGAGGTGGGCCTTGTACCAGGCGCCGAGCGCTTTCGGGTTCCTGGATTTGAAGAAGATCCCGCCGATGCCCGTGACTCGTTTCATGATGATGCACCCATATAGGTAAGTTATCCGCTGACCGTGATTTCAAATTCCTGCCTGTCCTTTCTCGTGCGTTTCCGGCTCGGGAACATGACGGAAAACACGTTGAACCATTCCGCGCTCGTTGTCGTGGGCGACTCCCGCAATGGCTTGCGCCGCCTGCGAGTACGATCGAGCGTGTATCTCCTTCTCGCCCGCCGTCCAGGCTGCGTGAGCATAGACGACATGGACGAACGCGATCTCCCAGTCGGAAGTGCCTTCCGCATACAGGAAATAGGAACGCATTTTTTCGGCGTACGCGAAGGCCGAAGCGCCCAGGCCTGTGTTGGCATGCGCCAGCGCGAGCAGCATCAGCGCGCGCATCCGGTTCAGCTCGTTGCCGACGTGTTGCCAATGCCAAGCGGCGGCGTGAGCGGAATCGAGCAAGTCGAGAGCGTCGAACTCGCCACTCGGAAGCTCCGTGAGATCCCACGCCGTGTTGTTCGCGCTCGCGCCGAAGAAGCGGTGCCAGCTTTCGGGTTCCGTATTGTCGGGAGTTTTCATGGCGAACATTCCGCCGACGTTTGCGAGCGTGGATCAAGCCGAATCCGACTTGCTTACCGACGCTCTTCCATCAGTCCTACCGGATTTCCATCCGGGTCACGCAGAAAGCCGATCCACAATTCATGATCCGGCATCTTCGCCGTGAGCTGCGGTGCA
>DASZWL010000334.1:0-1733 GCA_035546695.1 Rhodanobacteraceae bacterium
CGTCGCCGTCGTGCCGAAGGACAAGGTCACGGTGACCAAGGGCGCCGACAAGCTCAAGGTCGTCGATCCGAACGCGACGATCCAGCGTCACGCCTGCACCGGCTGCGGCGTGCACATGTACGGACGCATCGAGAACAACAAACATGCGTTTTACGGGCTCGATTTCGTGCACACCGAGCTCTCGCCGCAGACCGGCTGGCAAGAGCCGCAGTTCGCCGCGTTCGTCTCGTCGATCATCGAGTCGGGCTTCCCGCCGGCGCGCATGGGCGAAGTGCGCGCGCGCCTCAAGGAAATCGGCCTCGAGCCGTATGACTGCCTGTCGCCGCCGCTGATGGATGCGCTAGCGACGCATGCGGCGAAGCAGTCGGGCGTGCTGAAGGCCTGAGCCGATCGGGACGCATCCTTCGGGATGCGTCCGCTTCGAATGGAAGCTTCGTCGCAGCACATCCCCTCGCCCGGTAGCGAGCGCCCGGCGCACGCGCGCCGGGCAGCCGATTCGGCGCCTCTGCTGCGCGTCGCGATAGCGGACGACCACGCGGTCGTCCGCACCGGCTATCGCCGCCTGCTCGAGCTCGACGATCGCATGCAGGTCGTCGCCGAATTCGGCGACGGCGAAAGCGCGTATCGCTGGCTCTGCTCGCACGCGGCCGACGTGCTGATCCTCGATCTCAGCATGCCGGGCCGCGGCGGACTCGCGACGCTGCATCGGCTGCGAAAGCGCATGCCCGCTTTGCGCGTGCTCGTCTTCACGATGCACGAGAGCGCCGACCTCGCCGCCGAAGCGCTGCGCGCCGGCGCGGCCGGCTATGTCACGAAGAGCAGCGCACCCGACTCGCTCGTCGCCGCCGTGCACGCCGTCGTCGCGGGCGATCGGCCGGTCACGCCGGAAGTCGCGCGCGCGATCGGCCGCTCCGATCGCGATTCGTCGCCTCCGCATCGCTCGCTGTCGCCGCGCGAGTTCGAGATCTTCCTGATGCTCGCGCGCGGCGACACGATCGAGCGGATCGCCGCGACGCGCTGGCTCAGCGCGAAGACGATCGCGAACTACCAGACCGCGATCCGGCAGAAGACCGGCCTCGCCTCCTCGCTCGAGATGTACCGCTACGCCGAAGCGCACGGTCTGCTGCCGGCGACGGACGCGAGCTGACGGATCACGCACGCATCTCGGCATCCGGCCGTGCGAAGCGCGCGCGGATGCGGACGCCCGCGCGTGCCTGCCCGCGCGCGGACGGCTCGATCTCGATCGTGCCGCCGTGCGCCCAGACGCGCTCGCGCATGCCGGCGAGACCGTTGCCGCGATGCGGCGCCGCTTCGGCGGAATCGAGACCGACGCCGTCGTCCTCGACGCTCCATTCGATGCTGCCGTCCGAACGCTCGCCGACGCGGACGTCGATGCGCGTCGCGTCGGCATGACGCGTCGCGTTCGTCAGCGCCTCCTGCGTCAGCCGGTACAGCACGAGCGCGAGATCGTCGGGCAACGCGCGATCGCCGAGCTCGTAAGCGAGCGAATACTCCGCGCGCAGGCCTGGTCGCTCGCGCCAGCTCTGCACGAGATCGTCGAGTAGCCGGCGCAACGGAACGCCGGAGGAGATCGCCGCGTCGCCTTGCGGCCGAAGGCTTCGCAAGAGTCCGCGCACCTGCTGCTGGAAGCGCTCGCAATGGTGCGCGAGGCCGTCGACGACTTGCACGACATCGGCCGAGCCCGCCGTGCGATGCGCGAGCCAGGCGACGTC
>DASZWL010000335.1:0-3461 GCA_035546695.1 Rhodanobacteraceae bacterium
AATCACGAGGTAGCCGGCGAGCAGCGCGCTCCAGACGATCAGGAACGGCAACGCCGAGAGCACGCGCGCCTTCAGCGAGATTTGCGTGGCCGCATCGCCGATGAACGGCAGCGCGACGAGATACGAGCTGATCGCGAGCGCCGCAGCGAGGAGAAGCGGACCCAGCGTCAGCGCGGTCCAGTAGATCACGAAGCGCGAGGCGTGACCGCGCGCGTTCGGCACGCGCCAGATGCGGTTGAACGCATCCTCGATGCTCATCATCAGCGCGATCGAGCTGAAGAACAGCACGAGCACGCCGACGGCCGTCGCCTTGCTCGCGTTCGCGGCGAACTCGGTGATGTAGCCTTGCACGACGTCGCCCGCGGCCGGCACGAAGTTGCGGAACACCCAGCCCGTGATGCGCTCGCGGAATCCCGCGAAGACCGGAAACGCGGCGAGCACGCCGAGGATCGCGGCGGTCAGCGGCACGAGCGCGAACAACGACGTGTAAGCGAGCGCGCCGGCGGTCTGCGTGCAGCGGTCTTCGAGGAAGCGGTGCCAGGTGAACCGGAGCAGCGCGATCGCGCGATCGCGGTCGAAGCGGAGCTTTCTGGCAGACTTCGCGGACGCGGGAGTCATGGAGCGAGCCTAGCGCAGGGGGTTGGCGGGACCAAGCTTGGTTGGCGTCGAAGCATACTTTGGAGCGTTGAATCGGCGTGCCCTCACCCTACCCGCTCCCCGCAAGCGGGAGAGGGAAAACCTTGCTTTCCCTTCTCCCGCTTGCGGGAGAAGGTGCCGAAGGCGGATGAGGGGCTTTTTTACGGTGAACCGAGATCGCCTCCCTGCTCGCGCGGAAGGATAAGAAACGCAATGACCGAAATCCTCGTCCTTTACTACAGCCGCAACGGCAAGACCGCGCAGCTGGCGCGTCTCGTCGCACGCGGCGTCGAGGAAGTGCCGGGCGTGCGAGCGCGATTGCGCAGCGTGCCGCCGGTCGCGCCGGTCACCGAGACGGCGGCTCCGCCGGAGCCCGACGACGGCGCGCCGTACGCGACGCTCGCGGACTTGCGCGATTGCGCCGGTCTCGTGCTCGGCAGCCCGACGCGCTTCGGCAACATGGCCGCGCCGCTGAAGCATTTCATCGACTCGACCGCGACCGAATGGCTCTCGGGCGCGCTCGTCGGGAAACCCGCCGGCGTGTTCACCTCGACGTCGACGCTGCACGGCGGGCAGGAGACGACGCTCGTCTCGATGATGTTGCCGCTGCTTCATCACGGCATGCTCGTCGTCGGCATTCCATACACCGAAATCGCGCTGAATCGCACGGCGGGCGGCGGCTCGCCGTACGGCGCGAGCCACGTCGCGGGAACGTCGAACCAGCATGCGATCGGCGAGGACGAGCGGACGCTCGCGCGTGCACTCGGGCAGCGTGTCGCCGAAGTCGCGGCGAAACTGGAGCGCGGCGCATGACGGCCGAGCGCATCGGTGCGATCGCGTGGGCGCTGCTGATCACGTTGCAGTTTGCTTGGTATCTCTTCCTTGCACCGCCCGCGACGGGATCGCCGTGGCTCGCGCTCGCGCTGACGCTTCCGGCGCTGCTGCTGCCGCTGCTTGCATTGCGCAACGGATTGAAGCGCGCGCTGTTCTGGGTCGGCGTCGTCGCGCTTTTCTATTTCTGCCACGGCGTCGTCGCCGCGTGGATCCTGCCGAACGCGCGCATGCCGGCCATCGTCGAAGCGCTGTTGTGCGTCATCTCGATCGGCGCGATCGGCTGGATCGGCCGTCGCGACAAACGCCGCCACGTCTAGTGTGGTGACCAGCCAATAAGTTGAACGATCGATCGATCTCATCGCGAAAGCTTTGCTCGTCATTCCGGAGAAGGCCGGACAAGCGCGCAGTGCGCAGAACGTCCGAAGGCCGGCCCCGCAGGGGCGAGCGCAGCGAGTAATCCAGTTTTTGGGACTCCGCAAGCTGGATCCCGGCCTCCGCCGGGGTGACGAGCGTTGCGCGATCGACGGTGGCGATTCAGCCGTTGCGATCGTCGCGCTTCATGCATTGCTCGTGCTTGAGGCGCATCGCATCCGGCAACCGCTCGGCGAGGAAATCGATCAATGCGCGCACGGCTGGCAAGAGGCCGCGCCGCGTCGCGTAGACGAAATGCGCGAAGCCTTCCGGCATGCTCCATTCCGGCAGCACGACTTCGAGCTCGCCGCGCAGGATCGCCGGTGCGCAGACGAACTCCGGCAACGCCGTCACGCCCATGCCGCGCTTGGCCGCTTCGTAGAGCACGTTGAATTCGCCGCAGATGAGCCGCGCGCGCATCTCGACGGACGCCTTCGCGCCGTCCGCGCCGGTGAGCTCGAGCACCTGCGCGCCGTCGTGCTCGAACTGCGACAAGAGCGGCAGCCGCTCGAGATCGGCCGGCGTCGCAGGACGACCTTGCTCGTCGAGAAACTTCGGATTCGCCGCGAGCAGCACGCGCGACTGACCGAACGGCCTCAATATGAATTCGTTGTCGACATCGAGCTTGTCGCGCACGCGAATCGCGACGTCGAAACCTTCGCTGATGAGATCGACGCGCCGATTGCTCGCGACGAGCCGCACCTGCACCTTCGGATAGTGGCCGAGGAATTCCGGAAGCACGTGCGCGACGACCGTCTGCGCGAGCGCGATCGGACAGCTGACACGCACGACGCCGCGCGGCTCGGCGCGCAGCTCGTCGACGACGTCCTGAGCGGCGCGCGCTTCCTCGAGCATCGCGCGGCAATGCGCGTAAAAGCGCTCGCCGATCTCGGTGACGGCGAAGCGTCGCGTCGTGCGTTGCAGGAGCCGCACGCCGAGGCGCTCCTCGAGCAGCGCGACGCGCTTGCTGATGCGCGATTTCGGCACGCCGAGCGCACGCGCCGCGGCCGAAAAACCGCCGTGCTCGACGACGGCGGAGAAGAAGCGAAGGTCGTTGAGGTCCGCGAGGGCGCCGTCATTGAAGCCCATGATTGTTCTCCTCTGCGAACGATCCATCCGATTATTGCGGACTTTCGAAGTGATCGTCCACGGCTCAATTCTATCGGGCGCCGGACCACCCCGGTTCCACCCGAGATTTCCACGATGAGACTCCTGCACATCGATTCGAGCGCGCTCGGCGCGCATTCCGTCTCGCGCGAGCTCAGCGCCTCGATCGTCGCCGCATGGAGGCGGCGCGTTCCGGGCATCGAGATCGCCTACCGTGATCTCGCCGGCGAGCCGCTGCCGCACTGGACGCCGGCCGCCGACGCGGCCGATCCTGCCGCCGCGATCGGTCAGGCCGTGCTCGACGAGTTCCTCGCGGCCGACGTCGTCGTCATCGGCGCGCCGATGTACAACTTCGGCGTGCCGAGCTCGCTGAAGGCATGGATCGATCGCATCATGGTCGCCGGCCAGACGTTCCGCTACACGGCGAACGGCCCCGAAGGGCTCGCCGGCGGACGCAAGATCGTCGTCGCCTC
>DASZWL010000336.1:0-9338 GCA_035546695.1 Rhodanobacteraceae bacterium
CGGCACCCGATAGGAAACACGTTTCGCGCCGAGCATGCGCAACGCGCGCACGGCGACCGCGGTGCCGGTCGCGCCGTCGGCGTCGAAATCGCCGACAACGACGATCGAGAGATCGTTCGCGACCGCGTCGCCGAGCAATTCGCATGCGCGCTCGATGCCGCCGAGCGCCGCGGGATCGGCGAGCTGCGAGAGCCTCGGCTCCAGCGAATCGCCGGCGGAAATCCCTCGCGACGCATAGATGCGCGCAAGCACCGGATGCACGCTCGGCCACGCTTGCGCATCGAATCCGCAGGCGCGACGCTTGATCGTGAACGCCCTCATCGGCGCGGCGGCGCGCGCGTCAGGGCTGGTAGCGGACGCCGGTGATCTCGTAGCGCCGCGTGCCGTTCGGCGCCTGGAACTCGAACGTGTCGCCTTCGCTCTTGCCGATCAGCGCGCGCGCGAACGGCGACGATACGGAGATCAGGCGCTGCTTGATGTCGGCTTCGAGGTCGCCGACGATCTGATACGAGACTTCCTCGCCCGAATCCTCGTCAGCGAGATCGACCGTCGCGCCGAACACGATCTTCGAGCCCGCATTGAGGCGCGTCACGTCGATGACTTCCGCGTACGAAAGCGCCGATTCGAGCTCGTTGATGCGGCCCTCGACGAATCCCTGCTGCTCGCGCGCGGCGTGATACTCGGCGTTCTCCTTGAGATCGCCGTGCGCGCGCGCCTCGGCGATCGCCTGGATGATGCGCGGGCGCTCGACGCTTTTCAGACGATCCAGCTCGGCGCGAAGGCGCTCGGCGCCCTTCTGCGTCATCGGTGCTCGCTTCATGCCAATTCCCTGTGCAATTCCTGCAAACTGTGGACGTCTTCCGAATCGCGGAAGTCGAGCGAATGCAAAAGCGCCTTCGCACCGCTGACGGTCGTCGAATACGTCACGCGCTGCTGCAAGGCTTCGCGGCGGATCGAGAACGAGTCGGCGATCGCCTGTTTGCCTTCGGTCGTGTTGACGATGAACTGGATCTCGCCGTTCTTGATGAGATCGACGATGTGCGGCCGGCCTTCGAGCACCTTGTTGATGCGCTCGCACGCGATGCCGTGCTCGGTGAGGAACTTGTGCGTGCCGCCGGTGGCGACGAGGCTGAATCCTCGTGCGACGAGATCGTTCGCGACTTCGAGCAGGCGCTGCTTGTCCGCGTCGCGCACCGAGAGGAACGCCTTGCCCGGCGCCGGCGACCGGATGTTCGCGGCCTCGTGAGCCCGCGCGAACGCCGCGCCGAAGTTGCGGCCGACGCCCATCACCTCGCCGGTCGAGCGCATCTCGGGACCAAGGATCGGATCGACGTTCTGGAATTTCAGGAACGGGAAGATCGCTTCCTTGACCGAGTAATAATCCGGAACGACTTCGTTCGTCGCGTTCTGCGAGGCGAGCGTGCGGCCGATCATGCAGCGCGCCGCGATCTTCGCGAGCGCGACACCGGTCGCCTTCGAGACGAAGGGCACCGTGCGCGATGCGCGCGGATTGACTTCGAGGATGTAGACCGTCGGCGTGCCGTCCTTGTCGAACTGGATCGCGAACTGCGTGTTCATCAACCCGACGACCTTCAATTCGCGCGCGAGCAGCGTCACCTGACGGCGCAACTCATCCTGCACCGCCGGCGTCAGCGAATACGGCGGCAGCGAGCACGACGAATCGCCCGAGTGCACGCCGGCTTCCTCGATGTGCTCCATGATGCCGCCGATCAGGACGTTGCCTTCGGCGTCGGCGATGATGTCGACGTCGACTTCTCCCGCGTGATCGAGGAATCGGTCGAGCAGTACGGGCGAGGATTCCGACACGCGCACGGCCTCGCGGATGTAGCGCGAGAGATCGTCGTCATCGTGCACGATCTCCATCGCGCGGCCGCCGAGCACATAGCTCGGCCTTACGACCAATGGATAGCCGATCTCGCGCGCGAGCGCGAGCGATTCGTCGGCATTGCGCGCGATGCGGTTCGGCGGCTGCAAAAGCCCGAGTTTGTCGATGAGCTTCTGGAACCGCTCGCGATCCTCGGCGAGATCGATCGAATCGGGCGACGTGCCGATGATCGGCGCGCCGGCCGCTTCGAGCGCACGCGCGAGCTTCAGCGGCGTCTGGCCGCCGTACTGCACGATGAGCCCCTTCGGTTTCTCCTTGTCGACGATCTCGAGCACGTCTTCGAGCGTCAGCGGCTCGAAGTAAAGGCGATCCGACGTGTCGTAATCCGTCGACACGGTTTCCGGATTGCAGTTGATCATGATCGTCTCGTAGCCGTCCTCGCGGAGCGCGAGCGCGGCGTGGACGCAGCAGTAATCGAACTCGATGCCCTGCCCGATGCGGTTCGGGCCGCCGCCGAGCACGATGACCTTGTCGCGCGTCGACGGATTGGCCTCGCATTCTTCCTCGTAGGTCGAGTACATGTACGCGGTCGTGGTCGCGAACTCGGCCGCGCAGGAATCGACGCGCTTGTAGACCGGCCTGACGCCGAACGCGCGGCGCAGATGACGGATCGCATTCTCGTCGGTGCCGACGAGCTCGGCGATGCGCGCGTCGGAGAAACCCTTGCGTTTGAGCTGGAACATGCGCGCCGCGTCGATGGCGCTCAAACCGGCGGCCTTCATCTCGGTTTCGGTCGCGACCAGATTCTCGATCTGCACGAGGAACCACGGATCGATGTGCGTCAGCGCGAATACTTCCTCGCGCGAAAGGCCCGCGCGGAACGCATCGGCGACGTAGAACACGCGATCGGGACCCGGCTCGCGAAGCTCGCGCTTCAGCGCGTTGAGACCGTCCGGCGTCGCGGGATCGAGCTTGCTCGGGTTCAATCCGTTCTTGCCGGTTTCGAGCCCGCGCAGCGCCTTCTGCAGCGATTCCTGGAACGTGCGACCGATCGCCATGACCTCGCCGACCGACTTCATCTGCGTCGTCAGGCGCGCATCGGTCGACGGGAACTTCTCGAACGCAAAGCGCGGAATCTTCGTGACGACGTAATCGATCGACGGCTCGAACGACGCCGGCGTCCTGCCGCCGGTAATTTCGTTCTTCAATTCGTCGAGCGTGTAGCCAACCGCGAGCTTCGCGGCGACCTTCGCGATCGGAAATCCGGTCGCCTTCGACGCGAGCGCGGACGAGCGCGACACGCGCGGATTCATCTCGATGACGACGACGCGCCCGTTCTCGGCATTGACGCCGAACTGCACGTTCGAACCGCCGGTGTCGACGCCGATCTTACGCAGCACCGCGATCGACGCGTTGCGCAGGCGCTGGTATTCCTTGTCGGTCAACGTCTGCGCCGGCGCGACCGTGATCGAATCGCCCGTGTGCACGCCCATCGGATCGAAGTTCTCGATCGAACAGACGATGATGCAGTTGTCCGCGGTGTCGCGGACGACTTCCATCTCGAACTCCTTCCAGCCGAGTACCGATTCCTCGATGAGCACCTCGTGCACCGGCGAAAGCTCGAGACCGCGTTTGACGATCTCCTCGAACTCCTCGACGTTGTACGCGATGCCGCCGCCGGAACCGCCGAGCGTGAAGCTCGGACGGATGATCGTCGGATAGCCGACCTTCTGCTGGATTTCGACGGCCTGCTCGAACGTCTTCGCGACTTCGGCCTTCGGGCATTCGAGCCCGATCTCGAGCATCGCGCGGCGGAACAGCTCGCGATCCTCGGCCATGCGGATCGCGTCACGCGACGCGCCGATCAGCTCGACGCCGTATTTTTCGAGCACGCCGTGATCGGCGAGATCGAGCGCGCAGTTGAGCGCGGTCTGCCCGCCCATCGTCGGTAGCAGCGCGTCCGGGCGCTCCTTCGCGATGATCTTCTCGACTGTCTGCCGGTTGATCGGCTCGATGTAGACCGCGTCCGCCGTTTCCGGGTCGGTCATGATCGTCGCCGGATTCGAGTTGACGAGGACGACGCGATAGCCTTCCTGCTTCAGCGCCTTGCAGGCCTGCGCGCCGGAATAGTCGAACTCGCAGGCCTGGCCGATGACGATCGGGCCCGCGCCGATGATCAGGATCGTGCGGAGGTCAGTTCTTCTTGGCACCGCTCGTCCCTGCGTCCTTGTCGGCTTCGGCCGGTCCGATCACGCGGATCGACTTGATCGTTTCCTTCGGCACCGAGAGCTCGAACGAATGCGCTTCGCTGCCGATGTCGACTGTCAGCGCCGGCTGCGTGAACTTGATCAGCTTGCCGGTTCGCGTCGTGTCGTACGTCGTCTCGATCGAGACGGTCTGGCCGACGCGATTCTCGAGATCGGCGTATTCGACGAGCTCGCCGGCGGGCTTCACTTCGGGCTTGCTCGCGGCAGCGCGCGCTTTCGCGCCGGCAGCGTGCGCAATCGGAACGGACATCGCACACATCAGCGAAAACGCCGCGATCAGCGATGCGAAGAGGAAGAATCGTTTCTGCATGCGATTTACGCCGCGTCAGCCGCGCGCGCCTCCATCAGCTGGATGAACCGATCGAACAGACCGGCCACGTCGTGCGGGCCGGGACTCGCTTCCGGATGTCCCTGGAAGCCGAATGCCGGCGCGTCCGTGAGCCGTATGCCTTGCAGCGAGCCGTCGAACAGCGAGCGGTGCGTCGCCACGGCGTTCGAAGGCAGCGTCGCCTCGTCGATCGCGAAGCCGTGGTTCTGGCTCGAGATCATGACGCGTCCGGTCTCGAGATCGATGACCGGATGGTTCGCGCCGTGATGGCCGAACTTCATCTTGATCGTCTTCGCGCCGACCGCGAGACCGAGCAGCTGATGGCCGAGGCAGATGCCGAACGTCGGCACACGCGCGCGGATGAATTCTCGGATCGCCGCGATCGCGTAATCGCAGGGCTCGGGATCACCGGGACCGTTCGCGAGCAGCACGCCGTCGGGGCGCAACGCGAATACTTCGCTCGCCGGCGTCTCGGCGGGAACGACCGTGACGTCGCAGCCGCGATCGACGAGCATGCGCAGGATGTTGCGTTTCAGGCCGTAGTCGTAAGCGACGACGCGAAGGCGGAGCGGCGGCGTCACGAACGCGGCCTTGTCGAGATCGTAGCTGCCCTCGCGCCAGGCGTAGCGTTCCTTGACCGAGACGACCTTCGCGAGGTCCATGCCCTTCAGACCCGGAAACGCCCGCGCGGCGGCGATCGCTTCGTCTTCGGAAATGTTCGCGCCGGCGACGAGGCAGCCGTTCTGCGCGCCGGTATCGCGAAGGATGCGCGTCAGCTTGCGCGTGTCGATCTCGGCGATGCCGACGATGCGGTTGCGGCGAAGGTACGCATCGAGCGTCTCTTCCGATCGCCAGCTGCTCGCGGCGAGCGGAAGATCGCGGATGACGAGCCCGGCGGCGTGGACGCGCGCGGCTTCGACATCGACCGAGTTGCAGCCGGTATTGCCGACGTGCGGATACGTCAGCGTGACGATCTGCCGGTTGTACGAGGGATCGGTCAGGATCTCCTGATAGCCGCTCATCGACGTGTTGAAGACGACCTCGCCGACCGATTGCCCTTCGGCGCCGATCGCGACGCCCCGAAACAGGGTTCCGTCGGCCAGTGCGAGAAGAGCGGGTACTGTCATGCGTTCGCCTGCGGTCGGTTCGGATGGAGCCCGCGCATCGACGATTCATCGGGTGCGACAGAACCCGCGGGCTGGCAGAAGCGAGTCCGTGGGCCGGGCTGAGAGGCGAGACGCGATTCTACAGGAATCCGCCGCGAGCGGCACGCGCGGAAGACGCGGTTTGCGGCGCGATCCGCCGCACGCGCGACTACAATGGCCCCATGGACGACGCATCGCTGATCGATCCCGCCCGCCTCGCCGGCGCAAGCACGCGCGCGGCGCGCGAGCCTTTCGCGTTCATCGTGGCCGAGGATCAGCTTCCGGCGGCCGCGCGAACCGGTCTGAAGCAGGATTTCCCGCGCTATTCCGGCGCCGGCTTCTTCCCGTACGCGCCCGAGGATTGCGGGCCGAGCGTGAACCGCCTCGTCGACGAGATCACGGCGCCGGCGTTCGCGAACGCGCTCGGCGAGCGCCTCGGCGTTCCGGATCTCGCGGGTTATCCGACGCTCGTCACGATCTGCCGCTCGCTGAACAAGCGTCACGGCACGATCCACACCGACAGCAAATCGAAAGTCGCGACGGCCCTTCTCTATCTCAACGAATCGTGGCCGGATACGAGCGACGGCTGCTTCCGCTTCCTGAACCGCATCGACGACATCGACGATCTCGCGGCGCCCGAGGTGAAGCCGCTCTACGGAACGATCGCGGCATTCCGGCGCGCCGACAACTCGTTCCACGGCCACCTGCCGTACGAGGGCGAGCGGCGCGTGATCCAGGTCGCCTGGCTCACGAGCGAAGCGGAAAAGGCGCGCAAGACGCAGCGCGGAAAGCTCTCGCGCCTCTTCAAGAAGTTTTTCGGCGGGCTCGACCGCAAGCTCGGTGCCGGACGCGACCGCAACGCGGCGCATCGCGACTGAGACGGCGATCACGCATCGGGCGCGATCTCGACGCGCCGATTCAGGCAAGTCGATTCAGATCGAAGCCGATCTCGATCAGGCTCGTGCCGATCGGTTGCGATCGGCCGTATGCTCGGCGCTTCGGTTGCGGAGAGATTCCATGCTTCGATCGTCATTCCTTTCTTCGTTCGCGCTGCTCGCGCTCGCGCTGTTCGCGACGGACGCGTCCGCGCGGCACGGCGATCCGCCGTATTCGCTGTCGCACGCCGCAAAGATCGCGGCGGCGGTTCCGACCGTCGACGTCGGCACGATCGACGCGGCGGCGGAACAGGCGCAGGCGGACGCGAAACGACAATCTTCCGCGCCAACGAAACGCCTCGCGACTGCACGTGGCTTCGCGGTATCGCTCGACAGCGATCGCGACGGCGTCTGGGAAACGCTCGCCGACGGATCGCGGCTCTGGCGCCTTCGCGTTCGCGTCTCAGGCGCCACGGATCTCCGCGTCGCGTTCGCGAGTCTCGTGCTTCCGCCCGGCGCGACGCTGCACGTGATCGGCGCGAACGGCGATTATCAGGGCCCGTACACCGAGACGGATTCGGACCCCGCCGGATTCCGCTCGCCGCCGGTGCCGGGCGATGTCGCGACGATCGAGCTGCGCGTTCCGGCCGGCGCCGATGCGTCGATCGAGCTGATCCGCGTCGAAGCCGGATTTCGCGACCTCTTCAAGGCGGCGCTGTACACCGGTCCCGGCGAATCGGGCGCGTGCAACGTCAACGTGGTCTGCCCGCTCGGCGATCCGTACCGGAACGAGATCCGTGCGGTCGCCTACTACGAGTTCGTCGCCGACGACGATCACGACACGTACCTCTGCAGCGCGACGCTGCTCGCGGACATTCCGCGCGATCGCCGCAACTATCTCCTGACCGCGGCGCATTGCGTCGCGAGCGCGACCGAAGCGCAGTCGATGGTCGTCTACTGGAACTACCAGTCTACGCAATGCAATCGCCTGAGCCCGCCGTCCGGAGGCTATTTCAACGACGACCAACACGCCGCCGCGCTCCGCGCGACGCGCGCCGACGCCGATTTCACGCTCGTCGAGCTCGCGACCGTGCCCGATCCATCCTGGGACGTCTACTACGCCGGCTGGGACGCGACCGGCGCGGAGCCCTCGGGAACGATCGGCATCCATCACCCGAGCGGCGACGTCAAGAAGATCACGTCGGGTCCCTCGCCCGCGACGATCGACAACTGCATCGGCACCGGCGGATCGAGCGTGAACACGCACTGGGAGACGGGCCCGTACCAGCAGGGCACGACCGAAGGCGGCTCGTCGGGATCGGGACTCTTCGTCGCGGTCGGATCAGGCTCGAGCCACGATCGACGCGTGATCGGCATCCTTTCCGGCGGATACGCCGCCTGCAGCACGGCGAATCCTTCGCAACCGAACGGAGAGACCGATTGCTACGGCAAGCTCGCGAGCGCATGGAACGGATCGAGCGCGTCGTCGCGGCTGCGCGACTGGCTCGATCCCGCGAACACGGGCGCGCTCGGCGCGGCCGGATTCGACAGTCAGTCGGGCACGACGAACGCGCCGGGCCATTCGCACCATCGCAGCGGCACGCGGCCGGTCCCGATCCGGAACGGAAACACCGGGGAGCCGGCACGCAGCGCGACCGCTGCACGAATCGCGCAGCAATAGACGCTTCGCCCGAAAGGCCGCCTCAGGCTCGTTCGATGCCGAGGACTTCGTCCAGACCGTAAAGCCCGGGCGCGCGACCGGCGATCCAGCGCGCAGCCGCGAGCGCGCCGCGCGCGAACACGTCGCGATCGCCGGCGCGATGCACAAGCTCGATGCGCTCGCCGTCGCCGGCGAGCATCACCGCGTGCTCGCCGACGATGTCGCCGGCGCGCAGCGATGCGAAGCCGATCGAACCCGCTTCGCGAGCGCCGTCCGCGTGCGACATGCGCGCGGCGCGATCGAAATCGACGCCGCGCGCATCGGCGACCGCGCGGCCCAGCAGCAGCGCGGTGCCGGACGGCGCATCCTTCTTGCCGCGATGATGCGCTTCGGCAATCTCGCAATCCCAGTCGGGCAACCATTTCGCCGCATCGCGCACGAGGCGCGAAAGAACCGCGACGCCGAGGCTGAAGTTCGCGCTCCAGATGAGAGGAATTTCCGCGGCAGCGTTCTGCACCATGTGCCGCTGCGCGGGCGAGAGGCCTGTCGTCCCGCTGACGAACGCGATCCGCCGCGAGCGCGCGAAATCCAGCGCGGCATCGAACGCCGGAGCGACGCTGAAATCGATCAGCACCGCCGCGTCCGAAGCCGCATCGAGCGAATCGGAATACGCAATGTTTTCTCCGGCTTCCGGCGATTCGCGCAAGACGACACCGCGCAGCGGCGAGCCCTCCTTCACGACAGCCGCCGCGATGCGCAGCGCCGGATTCTCTGCCGCGAGCCGCAGGATCGCCCGACCCATTCGGCCTGCGGCTCCGTGCACTGCGATCGGGATGGGCTTGCTCATCGGTTTTCGCGTTTTCGTTTGCGATGTTGCGATAGCGTACCGCAGAGCGGATTCTTTCCCCTCTCCCGCCGGCGGAAGAACGCCGATTCTTTTCTCCATTCCCGCTTGTTCTTTCCCCTCCCCGGCTTGTTCTTTTCCCCTCTCCCGCTAGCGGGAGAGGGCAGGGTGAGGGCGCTCTTGGTTCGACGTTTCGTTGTTCGTTTTGTCTTTGATCTTCAGCGTTGACGCGAAAACCGACTCACGTCCCTGTGGGTCTTGCCGGCCATCCTGGCCGGCGCGTGACTTTCTCTTGCTCGTGCAAGAGAAAGTCACCAAAGAGAACACGCCCTCGGTGCCGCGCCCGGCTTCGCCGGGTTCGCTACGGACGGAC
>DASZWL010000337.1:0-19151 GCA_035546695.1 Rhodanobacteraceae bacterium
TCGTCGCGGGAACATTCCTCGTCGACATCGGCGCAGGCCGCTATCGCAATCGCGCGTATTTCGTTTCGCCCGACGGAAAGATCGCTTTCCAGGACAAGCTGACGCTGACCGGCTTCGAACGTTCGGCCGGAATCATCGAGCCCGGCGATGCGCTCAAGACGTTCGACACCGATTTCGGCCGCGTCGCGATCGACGTGTGCTACGACTCGGAATTTCCGCTCTATGCGCGCGCGCAGGTCGAAGCCGGTGCGCGCGTGATCCTCGTGCCGAGCTGCACCGACACCGAAGCCGGCGCGAACCGTGTGCGCGTCGGCTGTCAGGCGCGCGCGCTCGAGAACCAGGTTTACGTCGCGTGCGCGGTCACCGCGGGCGAAGCCGCGTGGAGCCCCGCGCTCGACGTCAACACCGGCACGGCGACGATCTACACGCCGATCGACCGCGGCTTTCCGCCGGATGGCATCCTTTTGCGAGCCGAGACCGATGCCGACTGGGCGATCGGCGAGCTCGATCTCGCCATTTTCGACGCGTTCCGCGGCGATGCGCAGGTCGCGAATGCGGACGACTGGATGGCGCAGCTCCGGCCGCGCGTCGTGAATGCCGTTGTCGAGCATATGTAGCGCTGGCGGAATATCTTGCCGTCATTCCCGCGAAAGCGGGAATCCATTGTTTTTGGAATGTGCTCGAGAATGGATTCCCGCTTTCGCGGGAATGACGGCTGGAAGGGCGTGGAAGCGTCAGGAACGTTTACGTTTTGCTGCGGCCGTAGGCGCGGCCGAACCCAGCATCTGCTCCGCATGCGCCATCGTCTCGCGCGTGATCTCGATGCCGCCGAGCATGCGCGCGATCTCGTCGCGTCGCGTGTCTTTTGCGAGCGTCTCGATGCGAACGCGCGTCGCGTCGCTGCCGCTTTGTTTGACGACGCGCAGGTGCTGGTGACCGAGCGCCGCGACCTGCGGCAGATGCGTCACGCAGAGCACCTGGCTCTTCGCGCCGAGATCGCGAAGCTTGCGGCCGACGACTTCGGCGACGGCGCCGCCGATGCCGGAGTCGACTTCGTCGAAGACCATCGTGCCGACGGGATCGAGTCCGATCGCGGCGACTTCGAGCGCGAGGCTGATGCGCGAAAGCTCTCCGCCGGAGGCGACCTTGCGCAGCGGCCGCGTGGGCGTGCCGGGGTTGGCCGCGACGAGGAACTCGCAGCGCTCGGCGCCGTTCGCGTCGGGCTCGTCGTTTCCGCCCGGTGCGAGCTCGATCTCGAATAGTCCCCGCATGCCGAGCTCGCCCATCAGCGATGAGACCGTCGCGCCAAGCTTCTTCGCGGCGGCGATGCGCTTTGCCGTCAGCTTTTTCGCGGCGCTCGCGTAGTCGGCGGCGAGCTTCTTCTGCGTCGCGCGCAAGGCTTCGAGGCTGGCGCCCGCTCCGCGCAACGTTTCGAGCTCTTCGCGCAGCGAAGTCGCGTGCGATGCGAGCCCGGTCATCGGCACGCGGTGCTTGCGCGAAAGCTCGTGGAGCTTCGCGATCTGCGCTTCGACTTCGGCGAGACGGTCGGGATCGAGCTCGAGCGCGCTCTGATAGCGGGACAAGGTGTCGCTCGCTTCGGTGAGCTGGATCTGCGCCGCGTCGAGAAGATCGACGATCGGCGTCATGCGTACGTCGAGTGCTGCAAGACGCAAGGCTTCCGCGTGCGCGCGCGCGGCGAGGCCGGCGAGCGCGAATTCGCTGTCGCCGTCGAGCCGCTCGGCGAGGCCGTTGCCGCCTTGCAGCAGCTGTCCCGCGTTCGCGAGTCGCCGGTGCTCGTCTTCGAGTGCGGCGAGCGCGTCCGGCGCGAGCGCGTGGCGGTCGAGCTCGTCGAGCTGGTGCGTCAGCCAGTCGATGCGCGCGGCGTGATCCTCGCCGCGCGTGAGCTCGGCGATGCGCGCGGCCGTGTCGCGCCACGCGCGCGCGAGATGTGCGGTTTCGGCAAGCTCGTCTGCATTCGCGCCGAACGCGTCGAGCAGCGCGAGCTGGTGTGCGGGATCGAGCAGCGCCTGATGCTCGTGCTGGCCGTGGATCTCGATGAGGCCTGACGCGAGCGCTTTCAGCTGCGTCAGCGTCACCGGACGGCCGTTGATCCAGGCACGCGATGAGCCTTCGCTCCGGATCACGCGGCGGAGCTGGCAGGCGTCGTCCTCGTCGAGCTCTTCGCTCTTCAGCCAGTCGACGAGATCAGGTCGCGACGAGAGATCGAATGTCGCCGCGAGCTCGGCGCGCTCGCAGCCGTGGCGCACCTGCGCCGCATCGGCGCGTCCGCCCGCGAGCAGCAGCAGCGCGTCGACGAGCAGCGATTTGCCGGCGCCGGTCTCGCCGGTGACGACGGTCATGCCGGGGCCGAACGCGATGTCGGCTTCCGCGACGATCGCGAAATCCTTGACGGTGAGGGTTTCAAGCATGGGACGGGGCGGCGCGCGAGTGCGGGCGAACGCTAACATGGGGACGTGGAGGGGCCAAGAAGACACGGGCTCGATGCGTGTCGGCGGGAAGTGCCGGCTCTTGTCGGAAATGTGCGCTGGGCGTGTCTCGACGTTTGCGACCATCACCCCACCGTCGTCCCCGCGAAAGCGGGGACCCAGTGCCGTTATTTCCGGGCGGAAAGCTGAAGTCGCTGGATCCCCGCTTTCGCGGGGATGACGGGATGTGTGCTTTCGCGCGCTTGCGCGACTTCGCGGTTAGCGCGAAGACGAAATCCTATTGCCCGCGCCGACCGCGCTTGCTAGCGTCCGCGTCGACCGCATTTCGAGGCCTATGAACGATTCGTCTTCCCGTCACGACCTCGATGCGCGCGCGCGTCAGCTTCTGCGTGCGCTGATCGGCCGCTATATCGCGGACGGCCAGCCGGTCGGCTCGCGCACGCTCGCGAAGGCGTCAGGCCTCGACGTGAGCCCGGCGACGATCCGCAACATCATGTCCGATCTCGAGGAATTCGGCCTCGTCGCGGCGCCGCACACCTCGGCGGGGCGCGTGCCCACTTCGCAGGGCTATCGCGTCTTCGTCGACAGCCTGCTCGAGCTCCGGCCGCTCGATGAGCCTCAGGTCGACAAGCTCCGGCGCGAGCTTCCGACCGGCGCCGCGACGCCGGATCTCCTTTCCAGCGCGACGTCGCTCTTGTCGGAGATGACGCATTTCGTCGGCGTCGTCACGGTGCCCAAGCGCGAGGAATTCCCGTTCCGCCACATCGATTTCGTGCCGCTCGACGCGGGCCGGCTGCTCGTGATCCTCGTCTTCACCGACGGGCAGGTGCAGAACCGCGTGATCGCGACCGAGCGCGCCTACGCGCCGGGCGAGCTCGAGCAGATCGCGAACTATCTCAACGCGAGTTTCGCCGGCATGCGCATCGACGAGATCCGCGCGCGGCTCCTGCGCGAGATGCAAGAGGAGGGCGTGAGGCTGAATCGCCTCTTGTCGGCGGCCGTCGAGGTCGCTCAGCAGGCATTCGCCGCGAGCGCCGGCGGCGACATGCTCGTCGCGGGACAGGCCAATCTCATGGGTGCGCAGGATGCGCCCGACGTCGATCGCCTCCGCGAGCTGTTCGAGGCTTTCCAGCGCAAGCAGGATCTTCTGAAGCTGCTCGAACGCTGCGCGCGTGCCGAGGGCGTCCGGCTCTTCATCGGCGAGGAATCGGGTTTCGCCGCGCTCGATCAGTTCAGCCTCGTCACGGCTTCGTACGGCGTCGGCGGCCGCGTACTCGGCGCGCTCGGCGTCATCGGACCCAAGCGGATGGCTTACGAGCGCGTGATACCGGTCGTGCAGGCGACGGCGGGTATCATCTCGACTGCCTTGAAGCGCGCCCAGCCGCCCTCATAACCCTTGATTGTGCGGTGGTTTTTGGACCGCCGAGTTCACGAAGCCGAGTTCACGAAGCGATGGTCCGTCGTCGCTTTCGCTTGAGCCGTCTGGAAAAGTGCGGCAGGGATGCCGCTATGAAGTGGCGGGCATGGAAGCCCGCATAAGCACCGGAGGAAGGATGCAGAACGATCCGACGGCGCGATCCGTGCCGAACTCGGACGCGTCAGGCGCCGACGACGCCGTGATGGCCGACGTCGACGCATTGACGCGCCAGCTCGACGAATACGAGACGCGTCTCGCCGAGATGCGCGAGGTCATGCTGCGCGAGCGCGCCGAGCTCGAGAACCAGAGAAAGCGCCTGCAGCGCGATCTCGATCAGGCGCGGCGCTTCGCGAACGAGAAGCTTCTTTCCGAGCTTCTGCCGGTGCTCGACAATCTCGAGCGCGGGCTTGCGGTCGAGGGCGCCGACTACGGCGCCTTGCGCGGCGGCGTGGAGCTCACGCTGCGCGAGCTCGTGCGCGTCGCCGAGGCGAACGGGCTCAAGGCCGTCGATCCGATCGGCCAGCCGTTCGATCCGGAGCGCCATCAGGCGATGAGCCTCGTCGCGACCGGCGAGCGCGCGCCGAACACGGTCGTAGCGGTCATGCAGAAGGGCTATGTGCTCAACGATCGGTTGCTGCGTCCGGCGCTGGTCGCCGTGTCGAAGGCGCCGGGGAGTTGAGTGCGGCAAGGAATCGTCATCCCGGCGAAGGCCGGGATCCAGTTCCATTCGTGTTTGCAACGCAAGTCGAAAAACCGGATTCCGGCCTTCGCCGGAATGACGGAGCAAGGCGAAAAAACTTGAAACCTCGGCGCAGCCCCCAATTTTTTGCGCCATGAGCGGCCGCTGAGGCCGAAAACCGATTAGCGCGGGAGAGCGAGAGAGATGGGCAAGATCATTGGTATCGACCTCGGCACGACGAATTCATGCGTCGCCGTCATGGACGGCGCGAGTGCGAAGGTCATCGAGAATTCCGAGGGCGATCGCACGACGCCGTCGATCGTCGCGTTCAAGGACAACGAGGTCATCGTCGGCGCGACGGCGAAGCGTCAGGCCGTGACGAATCCGAAGAACACGTTCTACGCGGTGAAGCGCCTCATCGGCCGCAAATTCACCGATGCCGAGGTCCAGAAGGACATCGGCATGGTGCCGTACAAGATCATCGCGCACGACAACGGCGATGCCTGGGTCGAGACCGCCGACGGCAAGAAGATGCCGCCGCAGGAGATTTCGGCCAAGGTCCTCATGAAGATGAAGAAGACCGCCGAGGATTATCTCGGCGAGCCGGTCACCGAAGCCGTCATCACGGTCCCCGCGTACTTCAACGATTCGCAGCGCCAGGCGACGAAGGACGCCGGCCGCATCGCGGGCCTCGAAGTCAAGCGCATCATCAACGAGCCGACCGCGGCCGCGCTCGCCTATGGCCTGGACAAGAAGGGCGGCGATCGCAAGATCGCGGTCTACGATCTCGGCGGCGGCACGTTCGACATCTCGATCATCGAGATCGCCGAAGTCGACGGCGAGAAGCAGTTCGAGGTGCTCGCGACGAACGGCGACACGTTCCTCGGCGGCGAGGATTTCGACAAGCGTGTCATCGATTACCTCGTCGAGGAGTTCAAGAAGGATCAGGGCATCGACCTGCGCAACGATCCGCTCGCGTTGCAGCGTCTCAAGGACGCGGCCGAGCGCGCGAAGATCGAGCTTTCGTCCTCGCATCAGACCGAAGTGAACCTGCCGTACGTCACGGCGGACGCGTCGGGTCCGAAGCATCTCAACATCAAGCTGACGCGCGCGAAGCTCGAGGCGCTGGTCGGCGATCTCGTCGAGAAGACGATCGCTCCGTGCCGCACGGCGCTGAACGACGCCGGCCTCAAGGTCTCCGACGTCAACGAGGTCATCCTTGTCGGCGGCCAGACGCGCATGCCGAAGGTGCAGGAAGCAGTCAAGGATTTCTTCGGCAAGGAGCCGCGCAAGGACGTCAATCCGGACGAAGCGGTCGCGGTCGGCGCGGCGATCCAGGGCGGCGTGCTCTCGGGCACCGTCAAGGACGTGCTGCTGCTCGACGTGACGCCGCTCTCGCTCGGCATCGAGACGCTCGGCGGCGTGTTCACGAAGCTGATCGAGAAGAACACGACGATTCCGACCAAGGCTTCGCAGGTGTTCTCGACCGCCGAAGACAACCAGTCGGCCGTCACTGTGCACGTGCTGCAGGGCGAGCGCGAGCAGGCGCGCTACAACAAATCGCTGGCGAAGTTCGATCTCGCCGGCATCCAGCCCGCGCCGCGCGGCATGCCGCAGATCGAGGTCACGTTCGACATCGACGCGAACGGCATCCTGCACGTCGCCGCGAAGGACAAGAACACCGGCAAGGAGCAGCGCATCGAGATCAAGGCGGGCTCCGGTCTCTCGGAAGACGAGATCCAGCGCATGGTCCGCGACGCCGAGACGAATCGCGAGGAAGACAAGAAGTTCCACGAACTCGTCGGCGCGCGCAACAAGGCTGATCAGCTCGTGCACGCGACGCGCGCCGCGATCAAGGAGCACGGCGGCAAGGTCGGCGGCGACATCGGCCGCATCGAGGAAGCGCTCGCCGATCTCGAGAAGGTCATGAAGGGCGACGATCAGTCCGCGATCGAATCGCGCATCAAGAAGCTCGAGGAAGCCGCGCAGTCGCTCTACGCCGCGGCGGCCGCGCAGCCGCAGGGCGGTCCGGCGCCGGGCGAAGGTCCGCAGGCTCCGCACGGCGGCTCGAACGACGATGTCGTCGACGCCGAGTTCACCGAGGTCAAGGACGACAAGAAGTGATCGTCGCGCCGCCGCCGGCACTTCCGGCGGCGGCGCTCTCGTTGATCGAAGCGAGCGGACGCGCGATCCGCGACGCACCGGGGCATTCGATGGAAAAGGGGAGACTCGAAGCCTTCACCGATGGCGTCATCGCCGTGATCATCACGATCATGGTGCTGGAGCTCAAGCCTCCGCACGAGCCGACCTGGTCCGCGCTGATGCAGAACTCGCACGTATTCCTTTCCTACGTGCTGAGCTTCATCTATGTCGGCCTGTACTGGAACAATCATCACCACATGCTGCAGGCCGTGGAGCACGTCAACGGCAAGATCATGTGGGCGAATCTCTTCTTCCTTTTCTGGCTCTCGTTGTTTCCGTTCACGACGACATGGCTCAACGAAGCAGAGCCCGTTCCGGCGTCGTTGCCGACGGCGGTCTACGGATTCGTGCTGCTGATGACGGCTATCTCGTGGGTGCCGCTGCAACGCGGGCTCGTCGCTGCCAACGGCGGCACGGATAGCGCGCTGGCGCGAGCGCTCGGCGGGCGCAGCGGCTGGAAGGAGATCGTCTCCCCGTGCTTCTATCTCGCGGCCATTGCGTTGGCGTTTTTCGTGCCCATCGTGTCCTGTGCGCTGTATGCAGTCGTCGCGGCGCTGTGGATCGTCCCCGATCGCCGAATCGAAGATAAAGTGCTGGCCAAATGAACAAGCGGTGCTATTACGAGGTTCTCAGCGTATCGCGCACGGCCAGCGACGACGAGCTCAAGAAATCGTTCCGCCGCATGGCGATGAAGCTGCATCCGGACCGTTGTCCCGACGATCCCGCGGCGCAGGAGAAATTCAAGGAGGCCAAGGAGGCCTACGAGGTTCTCTCCGATTCGCGCAGGCGCGCGCTCTACGATCAGCACGGGCACGCGGCATTCGCGAACGGCATGGGCGGCAACGGCGCGGGCGCGGGTTTCGCCGACGTCGGCGATATCTTCGGCGACATCTTCGGCGACATCTTCGGCATGGGCGGCGGCCGCGGGCGTCAGCGTCGCGGCGCGGATCTTCGCTACGTCGTCGAGCTCGATCTCGAAGAGGCCGTGTTCGGCGTCGAGCGGCAGATCGAGGTGCCGACGCTCGTCGAATGCGCCAGCTGCAAGGGCGCCGGATCGGCCGACGGCAAGACGTCGACCTGCAATACCTGCCGCGGCCACGGCCGCGTGCGCATGCAGAATGGCATCTTCTCGATCCAGCAGACGTGTCCGCACTGCGGCGGCAGCGGCAAGGTCATCGCGAACCCGTGCAGCGAATGCAAGGGCGAAGGACGCGTCGAGGACGAGCGCACGCTGTCGGTCAAGATCCCGGCCGGCGTCGACACCGGCGATCGCATCCGACTCGCGGGGCAGGGCGAAGCGGGCCCTTCAGGCGCGCCCGCCGGAGATCTCTACGTCGAAGTGCGCGTGCGCGAGCATGCGATCTTCCGCCGCGACGGCGACGATCTGCATTGCGAAGTGCCGATCCGCTTCGCGCAAGCCGCGCTAGGCTCGACGCTGACGGTACCGACACTCGACGGCGAGACGACGCTTTCGATCCCAGCCGAGACGCAGACCGGCAAGCTGTTCCGATTGCGCGGCAAGGGCGTGCGCTCGGTGCGCACGGGCCGCACCGGCGATCTGCTCTGCCATGTCGTCGTCGAGACTCCGGTGAAGCTGACGCGCGAGCAGCGCGAACTGCTGCAGCAGTTCGAGACGACGTTCGAAGGCGATCGCGCTGCGGCGCATTCGCCATTGTCGACCTCGTGGCTCGATGGCGTCAGGCGATTTTGGGATCGCGTGACGTCGTAATTCGGATTTTGGCGAAATCCGGCATTTCCGTCATTCCGGCGAAAACCCGAAATACATTTGTTTTTGTTCCTCCGCTACGCTATCGCAAGCGACAGAGCGGTTCCGCTCGCCTGCCGGCGAGCGGGTCACTTTCTCTGTCTCGCCAGAGAAAGTAACCAAAGAGAGGCGACCCTCACGACCGCGGTCGCCGATGAAGCCGGCGACTGCGCGAGGGCGCTACGGAGGTTCGCTGACAGGCCATCCATGGCCTGACAGCGAACGCACGCGCATCGTGCGCGTGCCCCTACGGGCTTAATCCTCCGCGCCCTCGCCGCGGCCGAGAGGGACCCGGGAAGCAAGAGCAGAGAAGCGAGAAGCAAAAAAAGGATCTCGTCGTCCCCGCGAAAGCGGGGACCCAGTGCCTTTGATCTGAAAACCCTCTGTACCGCGGCGAAGGGCGGACGGAGAAGCCGCGTGCCCCGCACGCGGGCGGCGCGAGGGATCGCGCCGATTCGATCGTCAGGCCAGGATGGCCGGCAAGACCCACACGGACGTAAGTCGGTTTTCGCGTCAGCGTTACAGAGACAGAAAGATCAAAGAACCCAACGGCGAACCCAGAGCGCCCTCACCCTGCCCTCTCCCGCAAGCGGAAGAGGGGAAAACCAAAGTGCTCCCACGAGCGGGAGAAACCCTGCGCGACGGGGAATCAAAAAGGAAAAAGCAAAACCGGAAATGAAAAGCCCCGAGGGCCAGGGGAAGCCCTCGGGGCCGGGAGAAGATCGGCCTGGGGAGGGACCGACCTTCCGGGTTGCACTCAGGGAGGTGAGTGAACCAAGGGCGCCGTTGCGCGCGCCCGATGAGTGGGACCGGGGCATACCGGGAAAGTTCGCGAGCGTATGGCGAGCGCCGGCATGCCGATTTACCGACGGTTCAGTGACGCTTAACCATTTGTTATCTCAAGAAATACAAACCGTCATCCCGGCGAAGGCCGGGATCCAGCTCCTGTCGTGGAGCGAGAGCCGGAACAGCTGGATCCCGGCCTTCGCCGGGAGACGAGCGATGGAGCGCGCCGGCGCCACCGCACGGCGACACGTATGACGGCGCCCTCAGTGCGCCTCGTCCCAGTTCGCGCCAACGCCGACGTCGACGACGAGCGGCACCGAAAGCTCCGCCGCCGCAGCCATGCGCTCGCGGATGCCGGCGCTGACGGCTTCGACGCGATCCTCGCGAATCTCGAACACGAGCTCGTCGTGCACCTGAAGCAGCATGTGTGCGGCTTCTTCCTGATCCTGGAGCCACGCGTCGACGTCGATCATCGCGCGCTTGATGATGTCGGCTGCGGTGCCCTGCATCGGCGCGTTGATCGCGGCGCGCTCGGCGCCCGAGCGCTGCACCTGGTTCTTCGAGTTGATGTAGTCGAGATGAAGGCGCCTTCCGAACAGCGTCTCGACATAGCCGTCGCGATGCGCCTCCTCGCGCGTGCGATCCATGAATTCGCGCACGCCGGGATAGCGCGAGAAGTAACGCGCCATGTAGTCCTGCGCCTCGCCGCGCCCAACGCCGAGCTGGCGCGCGAGCCCGAACGCGCTCATGCCGTACATGAGCCCGAAGTTGATCGCCTTCGCCGCGCGGCGCTGGTTCGTGTCGACCTGATCGAGCGGCAGGCCGAACACTTCCGCGGCGGTCGCGCGATGGATGTCCTGATTGCCGTGGAACGCGGACAGCAGCCCCGCGTCGCCCGAAAGATGCGCCATGATGCGCAATTCGATCTGCGAATAATCGGCTGCGACGACCTTCCATCCCGGCGGCGCGACGAACGCCTGCCGGATGCGCCGCCCTTCCTCGGTGCGGATCGGGATGTTCTGGAGATTCGGATCCTGCGACGACAGACGCCCCGTCGCCGCGGTCGCCTGGTTGTAGTTCGTGTGCACGCGGCCGGTGCGCGGATTGACGTTGCCGGCGAGCTTCTCGGTGTACGTCGAGCGCAGCTTCGCGAGCCCGCGATACTCGAGGATCATGCGCGGCAGCGCGTGATCGTTCGCGATCGCCTCGAGCGCCTCCTCGTTCGTCGACGGCTGTCCGCTCGGCGTCTTCATGACGGCCGGAAGCTTCAATTCGTCGAACAGGATCGCCTGCAGCTGCTTCGGCGAATCGAGGCTGAAGCTGCGGCCCGCGATCGCATACGCTTCTTCGGTGATCTCGTGCATGCGCCGCGCGAGCTCGCCGCTCTGGCGCTTCAGCGCGCCGGTGTCGATCAGGACCCCGGTCTGCTCCATGCGCGCGAGCACCGGAACGAGCGGCATCTCGATGTCGGCATAGACCGACTTCAGCTTCGGCTCGGCGTCGAGCTTCTTCGACAGCGCGCGATGCAGACGCAGCGTGACGTCGGCGTCCTCGGCCGCGTAGCGGCACGCGGTCTCGATGTCGACCTGCGAGAACGGAATCTGCTTCGCGCCCTTGCCGGCGACGTCCTCGTACGGAATCGTCTCGTACGCGAGATGGCGCCTCGCGAGCGAATCCATGTCGTGGCGCGAGGCCGTGGAGTTCAGCACGTACGATTCCAGCATCGTGTCGTGCGCGACGCCGCGCACGGCGATGCCGTAGGTCGAAAGCACGTTGATGTCGTACTTCGCGTTCTGGCCGAGCTTGGGCTTGTCGGCGTCCTCGAGGAACGGCTTCAGTCGATTCAGCACGTCCTCGCGATCGAGCTGCGAAGGTGTGCCGGGACAATCGTGGCCGAGCGGGATGTACGCGGCTTCCTTCGGCGCGACCGCGATCGAGATGCCGACGATCGTCGCCTGCATCGGATCGAGCGAATCGGTCTCGGTGTCGAGCGCGACGAGCTCGGCCGCGCGCAGCTTTCCGATCCACGTTTCGAACTGGTCCACGGTCGTGACGAGCGCGTATTCGCCGGGACCCTGCAGGGCCGGATCGACCTCGATCTTCGGCGCCTCGGCGATGTCGATCGCGCGCACGCCGAACTCGCGATGCGTCGGAATCTCCGCCGCCGGCAGATCGCGCGCGCCGCGCGCCTCGGCCGTGTCGAGCTCCCTCAGCGCCGCATTGAATTCATAGCGCTTGTAGAGCGTGCGCAGCGTCTCGACGTCGCGCTCGCGCAACGAGAGATCGCGCGGACCGAGATCGAGCGCGACGTCTTTCTTGATCGTCGCGAGCTCTCGCGACAGCGGCAACTGCGGCAGCGCGCGGCGGAGGTTCTCGCCGATCTTGCCCCCGACTTTTTCGGCGTTCGCGATGACACCGTCGAGCGAGCCGTATTCGGCGAGCCACTTCGCCGCGGTCTTCGGCCCGCACTTCTCGACGCCCGGAATGTTGTCGATGCTGTCGCCCATCAACGCGAGCAGATCGACGATGCGCTCTGGTGGCACGCCGAACTTCTCGACGACGCCGGCCGCGTCGAGCGTCGTGTTGCTCATCGTGTTGACGAGCGCGATGCCGGGCCGGACGAGCTGCGCGAAATCCTTGTCGCCGGTCGAGACCGTGACGTCGATGCCGTCGTTTGCCGCCTGCATCGCGAGTGTGCCGATGACATCGTCGGCCTCGACGCCCTCGACGCGCAGGATCGGAAAACCGAGCGCCTCGACGATCGCGAGCATCGGCGCGATCTGCGCCGCGAGCGGATCGGGCATCGCCTCGCGGTTCGCCTTGTACTCGGCGTAGAGATCGTCGCGGAACGTCTTGCCCGGCGCGTCCTGCACGAATGCGGCGTAATCCGGCTTCGCGTTCAATGTCGCGCGCAGCATGTTGACGACGCCGAACAGCGCGCCGGTCGGCTCGCCCGTCGAATTCGTCAGCGGCGGCAGCGCGTGGAACGCGCGGTAGAGATACGATGAGCCGTCGATGAGGACGAGACGCGGGCGCGACATGGGGAGCCTGGCGGAACGGGGAGCGGCCGGAGCATTCGCCATCGGCGGCCGCCGATTGTAGCGCGCGCGAAACGGGTGCAACGCGCGTGCCTCCCCGCGCGTCCTGTGACACGCACGCGGGAGGATTCATCGATGCTCTGCTACGCTTGGCACGGCATCTTAGGAGAGCCGTCATGCGCACCGTCAGCGGTTTCGCTCTGCTCGGGATGATCCTCGCCGCACCGCTCGCGCTCGCCGCGCCGCCAAATGCGCCGCCGAAGGCCGACGCGCCGCCGCCTCCCGGCATCAACGATCCCGGAGTCACGACGCCGGCGCCGCAAACCGATTCCGTCGCGCCGGCTGCCGCAGACTCCGCCGTCGCCGATCCGCTCGCGCCGCTGCCCAAGCCCGATACGCGCCTCGTGCGCGACAAGGCGACGCGCACGAACGTCGCGACGCCCGAGCGCATCGCCGCGAGCGACGTCACGACGCGCCAGCAGGGCAACGACACGGTCGAGGAATACCGCCAGAACGGGCACGTCTGGATGATCCGCATCGTGCCGCAGAACGGTCCGGCGCAAGTCTTCATGGATACGACCGGCAGCGGAAGGCTGACCAACGATCCGCGGCAGGGGCCGGTCGCGCCGGTCTATTTCTCGCTGTACGAGTGGAACTGACCGACGCACCGGCGTCGTTGCCAGTCGATATGCGCTGCGGCACCATGACGAGGACGGATTTTCGGATCCGGCTGCCGGTCGTCCGGTACGTGGGGGGCGCGTGCCCATCGAGAACGTCAGGCTTGGCGTCAGCTCGCGGTTCCCCGATACGAGTTGGGGGCTCGTGCTGGCCGCGCGCGCGCAGGGCGACGCGCCTTCGCGCGAAGCGTTCGCTTCGCTGTGCCGGCAATACTGGATGCCGATCTACGCGAGCCTGCGTCGCCAGGGCTTTGCGGCGAGCGACGCCGAGGACCTGACTCAAGGCTTTTTCCTGCATCTGATCGACGGCGGCGCGGTCGCACGCGCCGATCCCGAACGCGGACGCTTCCGGAGCTTCCTGCACGGCGCGCTCATGCGCTTCCTCGCCGACGATCGCGAGCGCGAGACGGCGAGGAAGCGCGGCGGCGACCGCGTGTTCGTTTCGTTCGACGCGACGGCCGTCGAAGCGCAATGGCAAGATGACGGCGAAAGCGCTTCGCTCCAGCTCGAGTTCGACCGGCGCTGGGCCGGTGCGCTGGTCGCCAGCGCGCTGTCGCGACTCGCCGCCGAGCACGCCGCTGCCGGCGAGAGCGATCTCTTCGGCGCGCTGCAACCGACGCTGTCGGGAGGGCAGGCGCCGGCCTACGCCGAGCTCGCCGCACGCCTCGGCCGCAACGAAGGTGCGATCAAGACCGCCGTGCACCGGCTGCGCCGGCGCTTTCGCGACGTGCTGCGCAAGGAGGTCGCGAGCACCGTCGTCACGCCCGAGGAAATCGACGACGAGCTCGCTTACCTGCGCGACGTCTTGGCCGCCGAATCGGCTTCACGATGAGCGACGCGCTGTCCTCCGCAACGCTGCGCTGCCCGAGCTGCGGAGCAGCCGCGGTGCTCGCGAACGGACTCTGCGCACGTTGCCTGCTCGGCGTCGCGCTCGATTTCGACGCGGCGTTCGCCGACTCCGAAGCGATTCCGGCCGACGCGCCGCGCCGCGTCGGCCGCTATCGCATCCTCGGCGAGATCGCCCGCGGCGGCGTCGGTGTCGTCTATCGCGCGTGGCAGCCGGACCTTGGCCGCGAGGTCGCGCTGAAGATGCTGTTGCCGGCGCGACTCGATACGCCCGACGCACGCGATCGCTTCCGGCGCGAAGCCGAGGTCATGGCCGGGCTCGATCATCCGGGCATCCTGCCGGTGTACGAGGTCGGCAGCGAAGGCGATCGGCCGTTCTTCAGCATGAAGCTCGCCGAAGGCGGCAATCTCGTCGAGCGCGCGCCGCACCTGCGCGGACGATTCCGCGAATGCGCGCGCCTCGTCGCGGCGATCGCGCGCGCAGTCGCGCATGCGCACGCGCGCGGCGTTCTGCATCGCGATCTCAAGCCCTCGAACATCGTCTTCGACGCGGCCGATCAGCCGCTCGTCACCGATTTCGGCCTCGCGAGGTTCCTCGCGCGCGAAAGCTCGCTGACCGGCCTCGACCACGTGATCGGCACGCCGCGCTACGTCGCTCCGGAAGTGGTCGCGACGCCGGGCGAGCGTCCATCGGCCGCGGCCGACGTGTATGGGCTCGGCGCGATCCTCTACGAGCTCCTGACCGGACAGCCGCCGTTCGCGGAGCTGACGGCACTTGAGGTGCTGCAGGAAGTCCGCACGCGCCGCCCGCGCGCGCCGAGGCAGATCGTTGCGGCGATTCCAGCCGCTCTCGAAGCAATCTGCCTGCGCTGTCTGGAAAAGCGGCGCGAGGACCGCTATCCGTCGGCCGGCGCGCTCGCTGACGCGCTCGACGGCTGGCTCGGCGGCCACAAACAGCCCGCCCTGCGCGGCCTCAACTTCGTGCTGCCGTCGCGGCGGCGGCGCGTTCTCGCGGCCGCCGCGCTCGTGCTGATCGGCAGCGTCGCCGCTGCGGCGATCGAGTACGCGACGCGCAGCCCCGTGCCGATTCCCGACCCGCTGCGCGCGACGCAGAGCGTCGTCGTGCTACCCGATCTGCTTCGCCGCACGCCGGCCGTGGACGAAGCCTCGCACCGCATCGCGGCCGCGCTCGAGCTGCCGCCGCCCCTGCATCTGCGGCCATTCGATGCCTCGCTCGAAACCGCCGCACGCATGGCTGCGGCGACGCGATTCGTCACCGACAGTGACGTCGACGCCGCAGTCGGCGCATTCATCGTCATCTCCGTCGCGCCGATCGACGGAAGCCCCTCGCTCCTTTTGCTCGCGACGGATGATCTGCGCGAGGAACGGCTGTTCGAGACTACGTTCGCGCCCGGCGACGAGACCCGCGTCGCGCGCGAGCTTTCCGCCGCGCTCGCGCGCAAGCGCGCACAACCGACCGCCGAAGCGCGCCTCTCGCGGCATGCGCTCGACGTGCTGCTGCGCGCGATCCGGCTGCTGCTGATCCCGTCCGAGGGCAGCAACGCGACGGCGGTCGCGGCACTCAAGGACGTCATCGAAGCAGCTCCCGACTCCGCGCTCGCGCATGCGTGGCTCGCGTATGCGTACGTCGAGCACGGGGGCGATGCATTCTGGATCGATTCGGCGATCGACGAAGCGGCGCGGGCGGAGCGCATGGACCCGACGCTCGGCTTCGCCGCGAAGCAGCTCGGCGTCGCGTACCAGCTGAAGAGCTGGTTCGCGCGCGCGCTGCCGGCTTACGAGCAGGCTCGCGCGCTCGGCACGCTGTTTCTCGAGAACCAGCTCGGCTGGGTCTACTACGTGCGCGGACGCTTCGCCGACAGCTACCGCATGTGCGTCGAGCGGCAGCGCGTCGGCACTCAGGACCCCTTTCCGCGCCGGCTCGCCGCGCAAGTGCTGCTCGAAGTCGGCGAGACCGGGCGCGGCGTGCGCGCGCTCGAAAGCGCCATCGCCGAGGAGCCCGACCCGAACCTGCGCGCGTTGTACGAAGCCGAGATCGCCTGGTATCGCGACGACTATGCGACGTGCCGAGAGCGCGCCGCAGGCATCGCGCCGACGGTGCCGGAGCTCTACGACGGCTTCTATACGCCGACCGGCCTCGTACGCGCCTGCGCGATGGCGGACGGCGATTTCGCGGCCGCACTCGCGACGATGGAGATCGCCAAACGCGGCGCGCCGGACAACACCGCGTCCGCGGCCGGCCTTTCGGAAGGGCTGCGCGAAGCGATTCTGCTGACCAAGGTCGGCCGCGCGGAGAACGTGCCGGCGATGCTCGCGCAGGCAAGACAACGTCTGCAGACCGCGATCGACGCGAACAGCGACTACCCGCCCGTGTGGCTGCGCATGGCCGCGGCGCAGCGCGCGGCCGGAGAGACCGATGCGGCCTATGCGACGCTCGAGCATGCGTTCGCGCTTGGCCTGACCCTCGATCGCCGCACGCGCGGCGAGGTCGAGCTCGTCCCGTTCGCAGACGACGCGCGCTTTGCCGCGATGCGCGCCGCGTCCGAAGCGCACGTCGCGGCGGAGCGCTCCGCGATCGTCGCAGAGCTCGAAGCATCGCCGGCGGCAGGGAGGTCGAACGCCGGGCTGTAACCTCGAGCGCGCTCTCCCGAGAGATGTGATCGATATCACCCGGGGAGAGCGCCATGTCCGTAGCACAGGGGAATCCGTCGTCCGCTTCGCACGGCGGCCCGACCCGCACGCACCTCAAGATTGCCGTGCTCGCTGCCGCGATCGACTTCGCGCTCGCGACGATGCCGGCGCGCGCGACCGACTTCGTGGTCATCGACGCCGGCGACAGCGGGCCCGGCACGCTGCGGCAGGCGGCGCTTGACGCGAACGCGACGAGCGGACCGCACACGATCACGTTCGCGCTGCCCGCCGGCACGACAATCGCGCTGACGTCGGGCGAGATTCTCTTTCAGGATCGCGATGTCGCAATCGAGGGGCCGGGCCGCGATGCGCTCACGATCAGCGGCAGCCGTCTTTCGCGCATCTTCGACGTGCAGGGCGACGGCACGCTCTCGGTCAGCGAGCTCACGCTGCGCGACGGCCTCGCACTTGGCGACGACAGCAACGTATTCGACCAGCGCGGCGGCGCGATCCTCGTCGGCATTCCGAACACCGACTTCACGCTACCGCCGCCGCCCGAGGTTCCCGGTCTGGCGCTCTCGCGCGTCGACATCTTCGGTAGCGCCGCGTACTCGCCAACCGACGGCGGCGGCGGTGGCGTGTTCATGCAAGACGGCACCCTCGCGATCGACCACTGCACGATCGACGGCAACTTCGCGCGCCGCAACGGCGGCGCAGTCACCACGCGCCGCGGCACGGTGAACATCAGCGACACTGCGTTCACGAACAACATCGCCGATATCGCGACGGCGGACGGCGAAGTCCTCGCCGAAGGCGGTGGGGTCTTCATCAACCGCTCGGCGGGATCGATGACGCGCAGCATCGTGCGCGGCAACACGCTGACCGACATGAACGGAATCGGCGCTGCGAACGGCGGAGGCCTGGGCGGCGCCGGTCTCGACGTGCTCATGCAGTTCGAGCCGTTCCGGATCGACGACAGCGAGTTCAGCGACAACGTCGCGACGGATCTTCCGTTCGCGATCGGCGGCGGCCTGCGCTGCCACGAGGAACCCGACGGCACGCTGCCGACCCTGACGCTCGTCAACAGCACGATCAGCGGAAACGTCGGCAACTACGGCGCCGGCGCCGAGGTCGGCTGCGCCACGCACATTCTCAACACGACCGTCGCCGACAACACCAGCACGAATTACTACGGCGACGGCGGCCACCCAGGCATCGAAGCGTATTCGCCGAACTACGGCGAGCAGGTCGAGGTGACGATCACGAGCAGCATCGTCTCGGGCAATCTCGGCGGCGGCGCGGACGTCGGCATCTATCACTACGACGGCTACGACGATCCCGCGTTCGTCGGCTCGAACGCGCTCGTGCTCTCGGTCGACGACAACGTCACGCTGCCGCCCGATACGATCATCGGCGTCGATCCCGGGCTCGCGCCGCTCGCGAACAACGGTGGTGCGACGCGCACGCATGCACTGTCGGCGGGAAGCGTCGCGATCGACGCCGGCATCAATCCCGAGACGCTGCCTTATGACCAGCGCGGCGCGGGCTTCGCGCGCGAAATCGGCGGCACGGCCGACATCGGCGCATTCGAGTTCGATCCGGATCTCATCCTCGCGAACGGCTTCGACTAGGGAATCGTCTGCGCGCCCGGCGCGAGCCAGTCGCGCGGCTTCAAGTAATCGGCGAGACGCGCCTCGGCGCTCCCTTCCGGCGGCGCGTAGCCGTATTCGAAGCGCACGCGCGGCGGCAGGCTCATCAGGATCGATTCGGCGCGCCCGCCCGATTGCAGGCCGAACAGCGTGCCGCGATCATAGACGAGGTTGAACTCGACGTAGCGCCCGCGCCGGTAGAGCTGGAACTCGCGCTCGCGCTCGCCGTACGGCATCGGCTTGCGGCGCTCGACGATCGGCAGATACGCGTCGAGAAATCCGTTGCCGACCGCCTGTGTCAAAGCGAAGCAGCGCTCGAAGCCGCATTCGTCGAGATCGTCGTAGAAAAGCCCGCCGATGCCGCGCGTCTCGTTGCGATGCTTGAGGAAAAAATATTCGTCGCACCAGCGCTTGTACCGCGCGTACACGTCGTCGCCGAACGGCGCGCAAAGATCGCGCGCGACGCGATGCCAGTGCACGACGTCCTCGTCGAACGGATAGAACGGCGTCAGGTCGAAGCCGCCGCCGAACCACCAGACCGTCGGCGCATCGTCCGCACGCGCCTCGAAGTAACGCACGTTCGCGTGCGTCGTCGGCACGTAAGGGTTTTCCGGATGCAGCACGAGCGAGACGCCGAGCGCGGTCCACGCGCGACCGGCGATCGCGGGACGGATCGCGCTCGCCGACGGCGGCAGCTTCTCTCCCGAGACTTCGGAAAAACCGACGCCGGCCTGTTCGAACACGGCGCCGCGTTTCATGACGCGCGAGCGTCCGCCGCCGCCCTCGGCGCGCTGCCAGGCATCCTCGATGAAGCGACCTCGCCCGTCGGCCGTCTCGAGCGCGGCGCAGATGCGGTTCTGCAGGCCGCGAAGGAAGTCCCGCACGCGGCCGATCGGGGAAGGTGTCGCGTTCAAGCGCTCGCTCGCTGCCGTCGCTGACGCCATCCTAGCAGCCGGGCCGGAAGCGCCGTCGCGGCGGATCGACGCTCCGCCG
>DASZWL010000338.1:0-6660 GCA_035546695.1 Rhodanobacteraceae bacterium
GCCGCAGACCACGACCGCCACCGACCTGGTGCTCACCATCACCCAGCTGCTGCGCAAGCACGGCGTGGTCGGCAAGTTCGTCGAGTTCTTCGGCGACGGGCTCGATCAGCTGCCGCTGGCCGACCGCGCGACGATCGGCAACATGTCGCCGGAGTTCGGCAGCACGTGCGCCGTGTTCCCGATCGACGCCGAGACGCTGCGTTACCTCGAGCTCTCCGGCCGCTCGCGCGAGCAGATCGATCTCGTCGAGCAGTACGCGAAGGCGCAGGGACTCTGGCGCAGCGCGAAGGTCGCGCGCTACAGCAGCGTGCTGTCGCTCGATCTCGCCGCCGTGGAGCCGAGCATCTCCGGTCCGAAGCGCCCGCAGGACCGCATCGCGCTGAAGGGCGCGGGCGGAAAGATCGGCGATCTGCTGAAGACCGCCGGCAAGGGCACGAAGGCGCCGGTGACCGCGGGCTCGCAGAAGTTCGATCTCGAGGACGGCGCGGTCGTGATCGCCGCGATCACGAGCTGCACGAACACGTCGAACCCGGCCGTGATGATCGGCGCCGGCCTGCTCGCGCGCAACGCCGCGGCCAGGGGCCTCACGCGCAAGCCGTGGGTCAAGACGAGTCTCGCGCCCGGCTCCAGGGTCGTCACGGACTACCTCACGGCGTGCAACCTGCTCGGCGATCTCGACTCCGTGGGTTTCAATCTCGTCGGCTACGGCTGCACGACCTGCATCGGCAACTCGGGCCCGCTGCCCGACGAGATCTCGAAGGCGATCGCCGATGGCGATCTCGCGGTCGCGTCGGTGCTCTCGGGCAATCGCAACTTCGAAGGCCGCGTGCATCCCGAAGTCAAGATGAACTATCTCGCCTCGCCGCCGCTCGTCGTCGCGTACGCGCTCGCGGGAACGGTCGACATCGACCTCACGAAGGAGCCGCTCGGCGCCGGCAGCGACGGCACGCCGGTCTATCTCAAGGACATCTGGCCGTCGAACCGGGAGATCGGCGATCTCATCGCGAAGACGATCGGCCCCGAGATGTTCGCGAAGAGCTATTCGGACGTCTTCAAGGGCGACAGCCGCTGGAGCTCGATCGCATCGCCCGAAGGCGACATCTATCGCTGGGAGCCGTCGACGTACATCAAGAATCCGCCGTACTTCGACGGTATGACGATGCAGCCGACGCCGATCAGCGATATCCATGCGGCGCGCTGCCTCGGCCTCTTCGGCGATTCGATCACGACCGACCACATCTCGCCGGCCGGCAATATCAAGAAGGACTCGCCGGCGGGTCGCTGGCTGATCGAGCACGGTGTCGCGCCGGTCGACTTCAACTCGTACGGCTCGCGGCGCGGCAACGACGACGTCATGGTGCGCGGCACGTTCGCGAACATCCGCATCCGCAACCAGATGCTCGACGGCGTCGAGGGCGGCTACACGCTGCACGTGCCGAGCGGCAAGCAGATGGCGATCTACGACGCTGCGATGGAGTACAAGAAGGACGGCACGCCGCTCGTCGTCATCGCCGGCAAGGAATACGGCACCGGCTCGTCGCGCGACTGGGCCGCGAAGGGCACGCTGCTGCTCGGCGTCAAGGCCGTCATCGCCGAGAGCTTCGAGCGCATCCACCGCTCGAACCTCGTCGGCATGGGCGTCCTGCCGCTCCAGTTCAAGGATGGCGAGAGCGCGAAGACGCTCGGCCTCACCGGCAAGGAGACGTTCGAGATCACGGGCCTCACCGCGCCCGACGCGCGCGAGGCGACGGTCGTCGCGAAAAGCGACGGCGGCGAGAAGCGTTTCACCGTTCGCGTGATGCTGTTGACGCCGAAGGAGCGCGAGTTCTACCGGCACGGCGGCATCCTGCCGTACGTGCTGCGTCAGCTCGCGTCGAAGCCGGGGCCTGCTGCGACGAAAGCCGCCGCGTGATTTGCGGCGGACAAAGGCCGCTCTCGTCTCGCACATTCTCCTCGCCGCTTCGCGATTTCTCTCCCCGTTGCGATGTTCCCCCTCTCCCGCTTGCGGGAGAGGGCTGGGGTGAGGGCAAGTTGGTTCAACGCTCCACGACGGAACGCTCTCGCAAGATGTCCCTCACCTGCCCTCTCCCGCAAGCGGGAGAGCGGAAAGCCTCATGCGCTTCGCGTGAACGACTGATTCAGTCCTTCCGGTCCCACGTCGCATTGACGCAAACCCAGCGCCGCCCATCTCGGCGCCATCCGCTGACGACCGAATAGGTCTCGCCTGCACCCGGCAGGAAGCGCTGCGAGCGGTCGGTCAGCTTCATCTCGAAGCGCGCCGTCGCGCGATCTCCGTCGATCTCGATCGAGATCGCGCCGAGCGAGACGCCGATCGACTCCGCGCGAAGGAATTCGAGTTTCAGGATCCTCGCGAGACCGTCGCGGTCGACTTCGCCGTTCCGGCCGACGAAATCGGCGGCGATGCCGTCGAGCACGCCGGACGCGTCGCGTGCCTCTGTCGCGCTCTGCATCGCCGCGATCGTCTCGCGCAGCCGCGCTTCGTCGGGCGGACGCGAGCAGCCCGCCGCCGCGGCAAGCCCGGCGGCCAGAATGAGGACGAATCGCATCGTATACCGATGGCTTGTTCCGATTTCCCGCTGCATTGCGGCTTGCTGCCTCTTCGGACCTTGTGCTGCAATTCTGGCGACGTACGAATCCGTATGGAACCGCGATCCTCGCGGTCGACGCCGCCGGCGTCCCGGCGGAGCCTGGAGAGGCCATGACGACGAGCAGCGATCGACCCTGGCTTGCGAACTACCCGAAAGGCATTCCGGCCGAGATCGATCCCAGCCGCTATCGCTCCGTCGCCGCGCTGCTGATGGAATGCTGCGACCGCTTCCGTCATCGTCCCGCCTTCGTGAACATGGGACGGTCGATCACGTACGACGATCTCGACCGGCTGAGCGCTGCGTTCGCGCGCTACCTGCTCGAGGATCTCAAGCTCGCCAAGGGCGATCGCGTCGCGGTGATGCTGCCGAACGTGTTGCAGTATCCGATCGCGATCATGGCCGTGCTGCGCGCAGGTCTCACGCTCGTCAACACGAATCCGCTCTACACGGCCCGCGAGCTCAAGCATCAGCTGACCGATTCGGGCGCCGCGGCGATCATCGTGCTCGAGAACTTCGCGCACACGCTCGCCGACGTGATCGGCGAGACGCAGTGCCGGCACGTCATCGTCACCGCGATCGGCGACATGCTCGGCTTTCCGAAATCGGCGATCACGAATCTCGTCGTGCGCCGCGTGAAGAAGCTCGTGCCGCCGTGGTCGATCCCCGGCGCGGTGCCGTTCAAGGATGCGCTCCGGCGCGGTGCGCGCGGCAAGCTGAAAGAGCCCGAGATCGGCGGCGACGACATCGCATTCCTTCAGTACACCGGCGGCACGACCGGCGTCGCGAAAGGCGCGATGCTGACCCATCGCAACATGGTCGCGAACATGCTGCAGGCGCTCGCATGGATCGGGCCGAACATGAAGGAGGGCGAGGAAGTCGTCGTCACCGCGCTGCCGCTCTATCACATCTTCGCGCTGACGGCGAACTTCCTCGTGTTCGCGCGCGTCGGCGGCTTCAATCACCTGATCACGAATCCGCGCGACATGCCGGGCTTCGTCAAGGCGATCAAGGACATCGGCTTTACGGCGCTGACCGGCGTCAACACGCTGTTCGCCGGGCTCCTCAACACGCCGGGTTTCGACAAGGTCGATTTCTCGCGATTGCATCTCACGCTCGGCGGCGGCATGGCCGTGCAGCGCGCGGTTGCGGACCGCTGGAAGAAGGCAACCGGCTGCACGCTCGCCGAAGCGTACGGGCTCACCGAGACCTGCCCTGCCGTCTGCATCAATCCGCTCGACATTCCCGAATACAACGGCTCGATCGGTCTGCCGATTCCGTCGACCGAGATCTCGATCCAGGACGACGACGGCAAGTCGCTTCCGATCGGCGAGGTCGGCGAGCTTTGCGTGCGCGGACCGCAGGTCATGAAAGGCTACTGGAACCGGCCCGACGAGACGGCGAAAGTGCTCTCGGAAGACGGATGGCTGCGCACCGGCGACATCGCGCGCATCGACGAGAAAGGCTTCGTCTACATCGTCGACCGCAAGAAGGACATGATCCTCGTCTCGGGCTTCAACGTGTATCCGAACGAGATCGAGGACGTCGTCGCGCAGCATCCTGGCGTGCTCGAGGTCGCCGCGGTCGGCGTGCCGGATGAGAAATCCGGCGAAGCGGTGAAGCTCGTCGTCGTGAAGAAGGACCCGAATCTCACGGCGGACGACATCCGCGCCCATTGCCGCGCGAACCTCACGGGCTACAAGCAGCCGAAGTACATCGAGTTCAGGGATTCGCTGCCGAAGACGAACGTGGGCAAGATCCTGCGTCGCGAATTGCGCGAACCGGTCGCCGGCTAAAAGCCGGGATTCGGGATGGGAGATTCGGGATTCGACATATCCCGAATCCCGACTCCCGAATCCCGGCTCTAAAAATACTCGAGCCGATCCGCATACCCGCCGAGCAGATTCCACAGCGGAACCTCCTTGTCGGCCGGTATGCGCGTGTACGTGAATCCGATGTGCTCGTCGGTCACGCGCGCGACGGTCGCCTCGAGGTGGATGTTGAGGTCGGCGCCGAACATCATGTCGAGCGCGAACAGCGTGCCGATGGCGTGCGACCAGCCGTCCGGCCGGCGCACGAGCACGCCGGACGCCGAGATGTCCTCGATATCGGTCGTCCACGAATCGGCGCCGCGGCTCAGCAGCACGGTCGACTGGATCGGCATCCGCGCCGAACGCGCGCCGGAGTGCGCGCCTTGTTCTTTCGTCACTGGGCCGTCCCCACGCTGCAGGCCCTTGCCTGCCTGTCAATAATCATGCCAATGGTTTTCACGCATCGATGTTCACAAATTTCACGTTTATTAAACGCCGCCGCAGCGCGTTCCGCACGCGTTCCAATGCGGTTTTACCGGTAAAACCGGCGCTTAACCTTCACTTGCATATTTGACATCAGGTGTCAAATTTCACACAAATTTTGCGCTACACTCGAAAACGATCGTCCCGGGCGACCGGGAGCACTGGAGGGGTGCAAGCGCTTGCCGCCACGTGTGCGATCCACGGAGCGGTTTCCAAGTCTGAGGGGTAAGCCGACATGACCGCCGTCGAAGTTCTGCATCGCGATCAGGATTTCCGTCTTCTGCGCACGCAGGAAGACCCGACCGAAAACACCCACTGGTGCTTCATGCATGCGCATCGGTTCCCGCGTGATACGGGATACCGCGCGTGCTTTTCCGTTCCGCTGATGAAGGAGATGCGCGAGTTTCTCAAGCGCACCGCGGACAACCTTACGATGCGCGCGGCGAATTCCGGCGGCGGGCTCGCCCACATCGTCATGGCGTCCGATGCAAACGTTTACAACCTCGGCGGCGACCTCGATCTCTTCTGCCGGCTGATCCGCGAGCGCAATCGCGAGCACCTTCTCGCCTACGCACGTCTCTGCGTCGAAGGCGTGCACGAGCTTCATGCGGCGCTGAACCGCAACGCGCACACGATCGCGCTCGTCCAGGGCGACGCGCTCGGCGGCGGCCTCGAGCTCGCGCTTTCGTGCCAGACGATCGTCGCCGAGCGCGGCGTCGGCATGGGCTTCCCCGAAGTGCTGTTCGATCTTTTCCCGGGCATGGGCGCCTACTCGTTCCTCTGTCAGCGCGTGAGTCCGCGTCTCGCCGAGGAAATGATGCTGAACGGCACGATCTACTCGAGCGAAGACCTCCACAAGATGGGCGTCGTCGACATCCTCGTGCCGAAGGGCGAAGGCATTCAGGCCGTGCACGAGGTCATCCGTCGCAATCAGCGCATCGCGCATGCGCGCTCGGCGATGAATCGCGTCCGCCAGATCTGCAAGCCGGTCACGCTGGCCGAGCTGATGCAGGTCACCGAAGTGTGGGTCGATACCGCGCTCCAGCTCGGCGAGAAGTCGCTGCGCACGATGGAGCGTCTTGTCCGCGCGCAGCAGCGTCGTCCGGCCGATGCCGACAACGCGCCTGCGATCGAGCAGCCGGCGTTCCCGGCGATCTCCGCCGCCGCGGTCTGAACCTCTCGCTTCACCCCTCCTGAGTTCCGCCAGCGCGGGCCGGTCAGCTGATGCGATCCGGCCCGCGTTCGGCGTCCTGAGGCGCCGCCGACGCAGTCTTCAGCGCGATGCGAGCCGTTTCGAGCTGCTCGCGCAATCCCTTGATGCGCTGGCGCCATTCGCGCGCGAGCTGCCAGTTGCCGAGCCGCATCGATTCCGACGCTGCGCTCGCGAGGCGCACGGCGCCCATGTTGCCAGCGACGCCTTTCAGCGCGTGGCAGTGATCGCGGAACATGTCCCATTGCGTCGAAGCGCCGGTGCGCTCGAGCTCGCCGATGCTCTTCAGCGCATCGCGCATGCACTCGTCGATGAAGAGCGCGAGGAAATCGTTGCCGAGCTGGAGCTCCTTCAGCTCCTCCAGCACGTTGCGCGAGATGACGTGCTCCTCGGCCGCGGCCTGCGCCGTGATCTGCGCCGGCTGGATCTGGCTTTCCGAAGAACCGAGCGCGACATCGGCGAGCGCATCGAGGAGGCGCGCGACGACGACCGGCTTGGTCAGGAACGCGCGCGCGCCGGCCTGCTCGCAGGCGCGCACGGTCGACGCCGT
>DASZWL010000339.1:0-3244 GCA_035546695.1 Rhodanobacteraceae bacterium
GCGCTGATCTCGATGATCGTCGCGGTGCCGGTCTCGTTCGGCATCGCGCTCTTCCTGACCGAAGTCGCGCCGAACTGGATGCGCGGCCCGGTCGGCGCCGCGATCGAATTGCTCGCCGGCATCCCGTCGATCATCTACGGCATGTGGGGCCTCTTCGTGTTCGTGCCGATCATGGGCGAATACGTGAACCCGTGGCTCGATTCGACACTCGGCAAGTGGCCGGTGATCGGCCCGCTGTTCTCGGGTCCGCCGCTCGGCATCGGCATGCTGACCGCGGGCATCGTGCTCGCGATCATGGTCATCCCGTTCATCTCGTCGGTCATGCGCGAGGTGTTCCTGACCGTGCCGACTCGGCTCAAGGAATCGGCGTACGCACTCGGCTCGACGACGTGGGAAGTCGTCTGGGACATCGTGCTGCCGTACACGCGCTCGGCCGTCATCGGCGGCATCTTCCTCGGTCTCGGGCGCGCGCTCGGCGAGACGATGGCCGTGACGTTCGTGCTCGGCAACGCGCATCGCCTTTCCGCCTCGCTGCTCGAGCCCGGCAATTCGATCGCGGCGACGATCGCGAACGAGTTCACCGAAGCCGACTCCGACATCTACCGCTCGTCGCTGATCGCGCTCGGCTTCCTCCTTTTCATCGTGACGTTCATCGTGCTGACGTTCGCGAAGCTGATGCTGAATCGCCTCTCGAAGCAGGAGGGCGCGAAATGAGCGACGTTTCCGAGCGGCTCTATCGCAAGCGGCGCATCGTCAACGCGTGGAACCTCTTCGCATCCGGCGCGTGCGCCGCGTTCGGGCTTTTCTGGCTCGTCTGGATTCTCTGGACGACGCTGAAGACCGGCCTCGCCGCGATGAAACCCGCGCTCTTCTACGAGATGACGCCGCCGCCGGGCGCCGACGGCGGTATCGCCAACGCGCTGTTCGGCAGCCTCGTCATGAGCGTCGCCGCGATCCTGATCGGCACGCCGATCGGCATCGCGGCCGGCACGTATCTCGCCGAGTTCGCGAAGAAGAAGGCGATTGGCGAGGCGATCCGCTTCGTCAACGACATTCTTCTCTCCGCGCCGTCGATCGTGCTCGGCCTCTTCGTCTACACGCTCGTCGTGCGCCAGACCGGACATTTCTCCGGCTACGCCGGCGCGCTCGCGCTCGCTCTGATCGTGCTGCCGGTCGTAGTGCGCACGACCGACGAGATGCTCCAGCTCGTGCCGGGCCAGATGCGCGAAGCCGCGCTCTCGCTCGGCGTTCCGCAGTGGAAGGTCACGCTGCAGGTGCTCTACCGCTCGGCGCTGCCCGGCATCATGACCGGCGTGCTGCTCGCGCTCGCGCGCATCTCCGGCGAGACGGCGCCGCTTCTCTTCACCGCGCTCAACAACCAGTACTGGACGCACGATCTCAACGCGCCGATGGCGAGCGTGCCGGTCGTGATCTTCCAGTACGCGATGAGCCCGTACGATTCCTGGCATGCGCTCGCCTGGGCCGGCGCGTTCGTCGTCACCGTGTTCGTGCTGCTCCTGAGCGTCCTGTCGCGCACGATCCTTCTTCGCAACAAGGTGTCCAATGACTAATGCTGCGTTTGCCCTCACGACGCCAGGCGCATCCGCCGCTGCCGCATCGGCTGCCGCGAGCGCGGAAAAGCCGAAGATGACCGCGCGCAAGCTCGACTTCTTCTACAACGGCTTCAAGGCGCTGAAGGACGTCAACCTCGATATCGCCGAAAAGCGCGTGACCGCGCTGATCGGACCTTCCGGCTGCGGCAAGTCGACACTGCTGCGCGTTTTCAACCGCATCTACTCGATCTATCCGAAGCTCGAGGCGAAGGGCGAGGTGCTGCTCGACGGCGAGAACATCCTCGATCCGAAGTACCCGCTGAATCGCCTGCGCTCGAAGGTCGGCATGGTGTTCCAGAAGCCCGTGCCGTTTCCGATGTCGATCTACGACAACATCGCGTACGGCATCCGCCACTACGAGAAGCTTTCGCGCGCGGACATGGATGCGCGCGTCGAGGAGGCCTTGCGCCAGGGCGCGCTCTGGGACGAAGCGAAAGACAAGCTGAAGCAGAGCGCGCTCGGCCTCTCCGGAGGACAGCAGCAGCGACTTTGCATCGCGCGCGCGGTCGCGCTCAAACCCGAGGTCATCCTGCTCGACGAGCCGACGTCGGCGCTCGATCCGATCGCGACCGGCAAGATCGAGCAGCTCGTCGCCGAGCTCAAGGATCGATACACGATCGCGATCGTCACGCACAACATGCAGCAGGCCGCGCGCTGCTCGGACTTCACGGCATTCATGTATCTCGGCGAGCTGATCGAGTTCGGCAAGACCGAGCTTCTGTTCACGAAGCCGATGAAGAAGCAGACCGAGGATTACATCACCGGACGATTTGGATGACATTTCTTTCCCCTCTCCCGCTCTGCGGGAGAGGGCAGGGTGAGGGCAATCTTGCGAAAGCCTTCCCTCACCCGCCCCCGGATCGAGTCCGGGGCAAGCTCTTCGGGCGGCCTCTCCCGCGTCGCGGGAGAGGCGAAAACAGGACGAGACATCGATGAACGTAAGCCCCAGCACCAGCGACCACATCGTCAAGAGCTACGACGAAGAGCTGAAGCGCCTGACCGGCGAGATCCAGCGCATGGGCGATCTCGCGCTCGCGCAGCTCGACGCTGCGATGGATGCGGTCATGGAGCGCGACAGCGACATGGCGATGAAGGTTGTCGAGGCCGACGGCGCGATCGACGCGCTCGAGCACGAAGTCGGCCAGGACGTCGTGCGCCTGCTCGCGCTGCGCCAGCCGATGGCGCGCGACCTGCGCGAAGTATTCGCCGCGTTGCGCATCGGGTCGGACATCGAGCGCATCGGCGATTACGCCGCGAACGTCGCCAAGCGATCGATCGTCCTGAACCAGTCGGCGCCGGTGCAGCTGACGTACGCATTGCCGCGCCTCGCGCGCCTCGCGGAGGCGCTCGTGCGCGACGTGCTCATCGCCTACCGCGACAACGACGCCGACCGCGCTCTCGCCGCATGGGCGCGCGACGAGGAGCTCGACGAGCAGTACACGGGACTCTTCCGCGAGCTTCTGACCTACATGATGGAAGACCCGCGCAACATCACCTCGTGCACGCATCTCCTCTTCATGGCGAAGAACCTCGAGCGCATCGGCGATCACGCGACGAACATCGCCGAGAGCGTCTATTTCCTCGTGCACGGCGAGCAGATCGCGCAGATCCGCCGCAAGGGCGACACGACG
>DASZWL010000340.1:0-3489 GCA_035546695.1 Rhodanobacteraceae bacterium
TGACGGCTCGAAGAAAACGCTGCACGCGACGATCAGCGGATTCGCGGTTTCGCTCGGCGGCAAGCGCACCGACATCCCGTTCCGCGAGCTCGTCGAGAACGGCACGATCTCGTACATCGGCCAGTTCGCGATCAGCGTGCCCGACACGTACCGTTTCACGATCTCGGCGATGCCCGAGGGCACGACGACGCCGTATACGGTCGTCTTCAATCAGGATTTCGTCGATTAGGATTTCGTCGCGCGACGCGACGCCCACGCCGCGATGACCGCGTGCAGCGCGTCGAGTCCGTCGAACAGAGCGGCCGGTCCCGGCTGCAGGATGATCGGCGACTTGATCTCGTGAAGCTCGCCATCGCGCACGGCCGGAATCGCGTGCCAGTTCGGCCGCGCGGCGACGCGATCGGGCCGGAATTTCTTGCCGCACCATGATCCGAGCACGATGTCCGGCGCGCGGCGCACGACTTCATCCGGATCGGCGAGGATGCGATCGCGCGCGAGCGGCATCATCGCGCGCTCGGGAAAGATGTCATCGCCGCCGGCTATGCGGATCAGCTCGGCGACCCAGCGGATGCCGGTGATCGGCGGCTCGTCCCACTCCTCGAAATAGACGCGAGGACGACGCGGCAGTTTCGACGCGGCGTCGGCGACTTCGGCGAGATGCGCGCGAGCGCGCCCGGCATACGCGGCCGCTTTTTCGGCCGCTCCGACCAGCGCGCCAAGCCGCACGATGTAATCGAGAATACCTTCGACGCTGCGATGGTTCGCGATCCAGACCTCGACGCCGGCGCGGACGAGATCGCGTGCGATGTCGGCCTGGATGTCCGAGAACCCAATCGCGAGATCGGGCTCGAGCGCGAGGATCGCATCGGTCTTCGCGCTCGTGAACGCCGACACTTTCGGCTTCTCGCGCCGCGCGCGCGGCGGACGCACCGTGAAGCCCGAGATCCCGACGATGCGATGCTCTTCGCCAAGTGCGTAGAGCACTTCGGTCGGTTCTTCGGTAAGGCAGACGATGCGGCGGGGGCCGAAGAGCCGGGATTCGGGATTCGAGATTCGGGATTCAGAACGTTCCCGCATAGGTCAGGTCATCCCGAATTCCGAATCACGAATCCCGGCTTTACGGATACAGCAACCCCTTGCTCCACGATCCGCCTTCACGCACATACGCCACCCGCTCGTGCAACCGATGCTTCGCGCCATACCAGAACTCGATGCGATCGGGCTTCACGACATAGCCGCCCCAATGCGGCGGGCGCGGAACGTCCGTTCCCTCGAAACGACGCTCCGTTTCGGCGATGCGCTGCTCGAACGTGCCGCGATCCGGCAGCGCCTGCGATTGCAGCGACGCCCACGCGCCGATCTGGCTCCCGCGCGGACGCGTCGAGAAATAAGCATCGGACTCGGATGCGGAGGCCTTCGAGACGTCGCCTTCGACACGCACCTGCACCTGCTCGCCGACGAGTTTCCAGTGGAAGCAGAGCGCGACGCCGGAATGCGCCGCGATCTGCGCACCCTTGCGGCTCTCGTAGTTCGTAAAGAAGCGGAAGCCGTCCGCATCGACCGATTTCAAGAGCACGATGCGCGCCGAGACGCGGCCGTCTGCGCCGACGGTCGCGAGCGTCATCGCGGTCGGCTCGCGATCGCCGCTCGCGATCGCCTCGTCGAGCAGCACGCGGAATGTCGCGATCGCCTCCTGATAGAGTGCATCGGAAGCTTCGTGCGAAGACGTGCTCATGCGCCGCGATGCTAACACGCGAAACGGATACGACCGCGCAACGATCGACGCCGTGCTCGATGCGCTGGCGCCGTACCTGCGCGCATCGCGACGCACGACGATCGTCGGCATCTCGGGCCTGCAAGGCAGCGGCAAGACGACGCTCGCGCGCCAGCTCGCTCGAACGGCGACGGCGCGCGGAATGCCGTCGATCGTGCTCTCGCTCGACGATTTCTATCTCGGCCGCCGCGAACGCGCGAAGCTCGCGCGCGACCTGCATCCGCTGCTCGCGACACGCGGCGTTCCGGGGACGCACGATCCCGCACTGATCGAGCAGACGCTCGACGCGATCGCGCACGCGACAGCACGCCGGCCCGCTCGCATCCCGCGTTTCGACAAGGGACGCGACACGCGCGTTGCTCCATCGCGCTGGCGTCGCATCGCGGAAGCGCCGCGGCTGATCCTCCTCGAAGGCTGGTGCGTCGGCGTGCCGGCGCAAGGCTCGCGCGCGCTCGCGAAGCCGCTCAATGCGCTCGAACGTGTCGAAGACGCGAACGGATGCTGGCGCGCGCATATCGATGCGCAACTCGCGGGCAACTATGCGCGGTTGTGGCGACGGCTCGACGCGCTCGTCGTGCTAGCGGCACCAGACTTCGACATCGTCGAGCGATGGCGCGGCGAGCCCGAGCGCGCGCTGCGCCGCCGCGGAGCGCCGCGCGCGATGTCGCCGCCGGAATTGAAACGATTTCTGATGCACTACGAGCGGCTCAGCAAGCACGCTTTGCGCACGCTGCCGACGCTCGCCGACGTCGTCATCGCATTGGACGCGTCACGCAACGTCCGGTCAGTCCGGACGTCTGATCCTCGCGGATCACTTACCGCGCGGCGTCGACTCCTTCGGAATCCGCGCTTGCGGCCTGCTGCATCACGTGCACGAACTGATCGATGTTGAGCGGCTTCGTCAGATAGTGATCGGCACCGGCGCGCAGCGCCGCTTCGCGCGCTTCGCTCGTCGCGGTCGCCGACAGCGTGACGATGCGGCCCTTGTAGCCGCGCGAGCGAAGCTTGTAGACGGCCGCGTTGCCGGAGAGACCCGATAGCTCGACGTCGATCAGCAGCACGTCCGGCCGGCGCGCCATCGCTTCGAGCACCGCGCTCTGCGCGTCGGACACCACGCGGACCTCGAAGCCGAGATCGGAAAGCATCGCTTCCAACAGGTGCGCGATGTCCGGATCGTCGTCGGCGACGACGATGCTGCGTCCCTGCAACCAGAACTGCGGCGCACTCGCCGCGCCCGCGCGCGGCGCCGCCGGCGAGCGAGCGCGCGGAAGCTCGATGCGGAACGAAGTGCCGCTTCCGACTTCGGATTCGAACGCGAGCGTGCCGTGCATCTGCTCGACCATGCGCTTGACGATGCTGAGTCCGAGCCCGGCGCCCTTGCTGCCGGCGTGCCCGCCGCGGTTGAACGGCGCGAACACGCTATCGCGATGCGCCGCGGCGATGCCGATGCCGGTGTCGGTGACGTCGATCGAGAGCTTCTGCGCACGCCAGAGGATCTCGACCGTCACGAGACCGCGCCGCGTGTAGCGCACTGCGTTCGAGACGAGATTGACCAGCACCTGGCGCAGACGCACCTCGTCGAACACGGGCTCGGCGACGTCTTCGCGGCGCAGGCTGACGCGGAAGTCGATGCCCTTGTCCTCGGCGAGCGGACGGAACATCGCGTCAAGATCCTTCGCGAGCATCTCGAGATCGACGACGGTCGGATTCATCAG
>DASZWL010000341.1:0-5355 GCA_035546695.1 Rhodanobacteraceae bacterium
GGCGCTGCGGATCTGCGCGAGCAGGCGATTCTCCTGAAGGATCTCGCGGCTGACGTTGAGCGGCAGATCGTCCGAATCGACGACGCCGCGCACGAAGCGGAGATACGCCGGCAGCAACTGCTCGCTCGCGTCCATGATGAAGACGCGGCGGATGTAGAGTTTGAGCCCCTTGCGCTCGTCGCGGCCGCTGAACACGGCGTCGAACGGCGGCTTCTCGGGAATGAACAGCAGCAGCGTGTAGCTCTGGGCGCCTTCGACGCGGTTGTGCGTCCACGCGAGCGCGTCGTTGAAATCGTGCGTGATCGACTTGTAGAACGACTGGTAGTCCTCGTCCTTGAGCTCGCTCTTCGGCCGCGTCCAGAGCGCCGACGCGTGATTGATCGTCTCGAATTCCTCTGTCGGCTTGCCGTCCTTCTGCTTCGGCATGCGGATCGGGAATGCGACGTGATCGGAATAGCGCGCGACGAGATCGCGCAGCTTCCATGCGTCGAGGAATTCGGTTTCGTCGTCCTTGAGATGCAGCGTCACCGACGTGCCGCGCGCCGGAACATCGATCGTCTCGAGCGTGTACTCGCCGGCGCCGCTCGACGTCCAGCGCACGCCGTCGCCGGCCGGTGCGCCGGCCTTGCGCGTCACGAGCGTCACGCGATCGGCGACGATGAATGCCGAGTAGAAGCCGACGCCGAACTGGCCGATCAGCTGCGTGTCCTTGCGCGCTTCGCCCGAGAGAGATTCGAGAAAGCGCTTCGTGCCCGAGCGAGCGATCGTGCCGATGTTCTCGACGACTTCCTCGCGCGTCATGCCGATGCCGTTGTCGCGAACGGTCAGCGTCTTCGCTTCCTTGTCGGCCGTGATCTCGATGCGCAATTCCGCATCGTCGGCCGTCAGCGCGGGATCGGAGAGCGCCGCGAAACGCAGCTTGTCGCAGGCGTCGGAAGCGTTCGAGATCAGCTCGCGAAGGAAGATTTCCTTGTGCGAATACAGCGAATGCGTGACGAGGTTGAGGACCTCGGCGACTTCGGCCTCGAAGGCTCGGGTTTCGGCAGCGGACGTCATGAAAACCTCGGTTCGAACGGTTAAAGGAGGTCCGTCGCACATGGAGGCGCGGAACCCGGTTCGCAATCGCTCCCCGCCGAATGGCATAGTTCCCAAGGCGGATCGATCGGCTATCGTAAGGCCGAGCCGTCCGTTGTGCGGCTGCCGACTGGGGATATCGACATGAAGCATGACCGCTTGCGAGGCGGGGCACTCGCGCTTGCGCTTTCGATGACTGCCTTCGCCGCGTTCGCGGCCCAGGTGCCGCTGCTCGAAGCCGGCGACAAGTCCGAAGGCGAGGAGGAGGCGATCGCCGAGCGCATCGAATGGTTCGAGCGCACGCGTGGGCTCGATGAAGAAGCGGACGCGCGCGCACTTCGCGCGCAGCAGGTCACGGAGCTGCGCCGTCAGGTCATGGGCGGGCTGCCGGCGCTGCTCGCCGAAGAGTCGTGGCAGCCGCTCGGCCCGAACGGCATGACGATGCTCGACTGGGAAATGGGCAACGTGATTGGCCGCGTCACTGCGCTCGCGGTCGATCCCGCCGACGAGACGCATCTCTTCCTCGGCGCCGCGGCCGGCGGTCTCTGGAAATCGGTCGACGGCGGCGCGAGCTGGACGCAGCTGTTCGATCAGATCGGCACCGAGAGCATCGGCTCGGTGCTGATGGAATCCGGCAATCCCGATCACGTCTGGGTCGGCACCGGCGAGTCGTATGCCGGCTGCCTCGACTACTTCGGCATGGGCCTCTTCTATTCGTCCGACGGCGGCGCCACCTTCGTGCCCCGCAACGGAAGAGGCGACACCGCGATGCCGCTGTCGTTCGTTACGGCGCTCGCGCAATCGCCGGCCGATGCCGGCATTCTGATCGTCGGCGGACAGGGCCATTGCAACGACAGCGGCTCGGCGAGCGGCGGCGGACTTTACCGGACCGCCGACGGTGGACAGACCTGGACGCAAGTGCTCGCTGCGCCATCCGGCTCGCGCGACGTGATCTTCGATCCGACTGCGCCCGACATCGTCTACGCGCAGGCGCGCTCGAAAGGCGTCTACAAGTCGACCGATGCCGGAGAGACATGGTCACGGCTCGAGAACGGTCTTCCGGTCGATGCGGCGGCAGGCTACGGCCGGCTCGCGATGGCGGCGAGCGATCCTTCGATCCTCTATGCGCTGCTCGGGCCGAGCAGCGGCGCGACGCTGAAGCTCTATCGCAGCAACGACGCCGGCGCGAGCTGGACGCTCGTCAACGCGAATGCCTGCGAAGGCCAGTGCTTTTACAACCTGACGCTCGACGTGCACCCGACCGATCCGGATCGCCTGCTCGTCGGCACGATCCGCCCGGCGATGTCGATCGACGGCGGCGCTACGCTGACGATCCTGACGGCGGGCTGGGGATCGGCGCAGGCCGTGCATCAGGACACGCACATCGTCCGGTTCTCGAAGAACGACGGCAACCGCTTCTGGGTCGGCAGCGACGGCGGACTCTGGCGCTCCGACGACGGCGGCGGCACGTTCGCGAACCTCAACGCGAACCTCGAGATCACGCAGTTCTACGACATCGCGCTCGATCCGGACGATCCCGATCGCGTTTACGGCGGCGCGCAGGACAATTCCTCGTCGCGCCGCGCCGACGACGATCTCTGGGACGTCACCGTCGTCACCGGCGACGGCTTCATGAACGCCGTCGACGCGCACGATCCCGATCGCGTCTTCCAGACGAGCTATCCGAACGCCGGCGCGATGGTGATCCTCTCGACCGAGCGCGGCGAGCCCAACACGTTCAGCTGGGTCAGCCATACGGGCCAGAACGGAAGCGAACCTTTTCCGTGGGTCACGCCGCTGGTCACCGGCGCGGGCTCGCTCTTCGTCGCGTCGAACCGCGTCTATCGCGCGACGATCGTCGACAACGCGAACGCATACACGTGGACCGCGGCATCGGACAATCTCACCGGAAACGGAAGCGCGTCGATCAGCGTCATGACCGTCGCCGAGGGCAGCCGATCGCTGCGCATGTACGCCGGCACGTCGAACGGCAAGATCGCGACGACCGCGAACGCGCTGGACCCGACGCCGGTCTGGACCGACCTGACCGGCTCGTATCCCGGCGGCAACGTCTCCGATATCGCGATCGATCCCAAGGACCTGACGCGCGCCTTCGTCACGCGCAGCGTGTTTCCTGCGCCGCATCTCCTGCGTTCGACCAGCGGCTCGGACTGGGAGGCGATCGGCGAAGGCCTGCCGACGTTGCCGGCGAACACGGTCATCGTCGATCCCTTCGACAGCGAGCGCGTCTTCGTCGGCACCGACATCGGCGTCTACGAGAGCACCGACGGCGGCGACACGTTCGCGCCGATGATGACCGGGATGCCGCTCGGCATGGTCGTGACGGATCTCGAGATCAGCGCCGATCCGCACGTGCTCGTCGCCGCAACCTACGGCCGCGGCGCGTGGAAGATCGAGCTGGAGACGCTGGTGCTGGATCGCATCTTCGCGGATGGGTTCGAAGCGCAGGCTGCGCCGTAGATATCGCGGCGAGCGGCGAACGCAGCTCTCCGATCGCCCTCACCCTGCCCTCTCCCGCAAGCGGGAGCGGGGAAAACGATCGACGATCGAAGGGTGCTTGCGAAAAGGAATATTCGAAGCGTGCTTCTATTGAAAAGTGCGGCCAGGACGGCCGCATCTGGACTCGCACCGGATCACGACAAGTCAATCCGGCTAAGCGCCGATCAATTAGCGGTTCAAGGACGAACCGCAAAAACAAACTTGCCAGGACGGCCGCATCTGGACTCGCACCGGATCACGACAAGCCAATCCGGCTAAGCGCCGATCGATTAGCGGTTCAAGGACGAACCGCAAAAACAAACTTGGACGGCCGCATCTGGACCATCCGACAATTACATCGCTGCCAAAGCAGCTCGCGATACATCGAAGCGGCGATTCAGGACGAATCGCAAAATAACCAGATCGCAAAAATAACGAAGCGGCCGTCGTTGCCGACGGCCGCCCCGGACGAGGAGGAAATACGCGACTCGATCCTCCACGACGAATTTTCTTTTTTGCGTCGCCTGCGCGCACCCGAAGACGCGTGCAGCGATGGTCAACCTTCAGCCGCCTCGTCCGCCGCGTGCGCCGAGAGATCTTCCTTGATGCGCGCCTTCTTGCCCTCGAGGCCGCGCAGGTAATAGAGCTTCGCGCCGCGCACCTTGCCGCGGCGCTTGACGACGACAGAGTCGATCGCCGGGCTATGCGACTGGAACACGCGCTCGACGCCGGTGCCGTGCGAGATCTTGCGCACCGTGAACGCCGAGTTGAGACCCGCGTTCTTGCGCGCGATGACGACGCCTTCATACGCCTGCACGCGCTCGCGGTTGCCTTCCTTGACCTTGACGTTGACGACGACCGTATCGCCCGGGCTGAACTCCGGCAGCTTGCGGGTCATCTGCGCGGCTTCGAACTGCTGAATCAGATTCATGACGCTCACCAATGAAAATGTCTCGTTTTTCGTTCGCCGGACGCTTCAATCGCCCGACTCGTTTTTATTCGCCTGCGTCGCATCGAAATGCTCGCGGCGGAATTCTTCGAACAACGTGCGCGTTGCCTTGTCCATCTCGACGTGCGCCAGCAGATCCGGCCGTCGCAACCACGTGCGCCCCAGCGACTGCTTCCGGCGCCAGCGGCGGATCGCCGCGTGATCGCCCGACAGCAGCACCGCCGGCACCTCGCCCCAGGCGTCGCGCTCCGGACGCGTGTAGTGCGGACAATCGAGCAATCCGTCCGAGAACGAATCCTGCTCGGCCGACTCCGCGTCGTTGAGCGCGCCTTCCTGCAGGCGTCCGACCGCGTCGATCACTATCGCCGCCGCCAGTTCGCCGCCGGAGATCACGTAGTCGCCGATCGAGATCTCCTCGTCGACCGCGTGCTCCAGGAAACGCTCGTCGATACCTTCGTACCGGCCGCATAGAAGGAACAACCTTTCCCTCCGTGCGAACTCTTCCACCTTGCGTTGCGTGAGCCGCGATCCCAGCGGGCTCAGGTAAATCGGTTTCTCCGGACCGCCCGCCTGTCGCACCGCGTCGAGCGCGCGCCGGAGCGGGTCGATCATCATCACCATGCCCGGACCGCCGCCGTAAGGCCTTTCATCGGCCGAACGGTAGTTGTCCTGCGCGAAATCGCGCGGATTCCACGTCGCGATCTCGATCAAGCCCCGCGCCTTCGCGCGTCCGACCACGCCGATGTCGGCCGCTGCCTGGATGAAATCCGGAAACAGCGTGATGACGTCGATGCGCAATCAGAACTCCGGATCCCAATCGACCGTCATCCGGC
>DASZWL010000342.1:0-3175 GCA_035546695.1 Rhodanobacteraceae bacterium
TTCGCGACTTCGTACGCGGCCTTCGCCGCGTCGAGCACCTGGTAGAACACGACGCCGTCGACGCGCACGACCGCGTTGTCCTTCGTGATGACGTCCTGCGAAGGAACATCGAGCACCTGCTCCATCATGTTCATCTTGCGCCCGACGTTCTGCACGACCGGAATCAAGAGATGAAAGCCGGGCTCGAGCGTGTGCGTGTACTTGCCCCAGCGCTCGACGGTCCACTCGTAGCCTTGCGGCACGATGCGGACGAGCTTGTAGAGCACGATGACGGCGACGGCGACGACGACAAGCGGAAGCAGCGCACCCATGATGGACTCCCCGGAGTTCATGCGGAGTATATGTGGGGATGTCGCGCCGAAAAGCGAAGATGCCGTTGCGAAAAACGTTTCCTTGCGCGCCAACCACATAGGGTGGGCCTTGGCCCACCAACCGGCCCCGGTGGGCCAAGACCCACCCTATTTCGCAGCTTCCCCGGCGGGCTGCGGCAAGACCAGCGTCACCGACAAACCGCCATCCACGCGGTTCGCCAGCTGCACGCGCCCGCCGTGCGCCTCGGCGATCTCGCGCGCGAGCGCAAGCCCGAGGCCCGAGCCCGAACGCTTCGTCGAATAGAACGGCAGCAGCGCGTTCGCGAGCACGGCTTCGCTCATGCCGCTGCCGCGATCGCGCACTTCGATGCGCAGGTCGCGGCCGCGCTCGGTCACCGCGATCTCGACCGCGTCGGTGGCGCTGCCGGATTCGTGCGCGTTCTTCAGAAGATTGATCAGCACCTGCTCGACCTGCGCGCGATCAAACCAGCCCGGAGCCGACGGCGCCGTGCCGACGAGACGGAACGCATAGTTGTGGCCGAGTGCTTCGAGCAGCGGCGGCCATTCGACGGCTCCGGGCCGCGGCAGCGGCAGCTTCGCGAAGCGCGCATAGCCTTGCGTGAAGCTCTCTAGATGGTGCGTGCGCTCCTCGATCGTCTCGAACACGGTCGAGAGGCGCGCCGTGTCGCCCTTGCGCGCGAGCTCGCGGCCCGAATGCGAAAGCGAGCGTATCGGCCCCAGCGAGTTGTTGAGCTCGTGGCTGATCACGCGGATGACCTTCTTCCACGTCGCGACTTCCTGCCGCGCAAGCTCGCGCGTCAGACGCTTCAGCTGATAGAGCCGGTGCGGCTTCCCTTGCAGCTTGAACGCGCGCTGCGAGAGATGGAACGTCTCCTCTTCGTGATCGAGCGTCACGCTGAAGAGCCCGTCGCCTCCGCTCGCGATCGCTCGCGCGAGCGGCTCGGGCGCGGCCTCGACGATCGCGTCGAAACGCTCGCCGCTCATCGATCGGCCATTGTTGAGCAACTGGCGCGCCGCGATGTTCGCATAGACGACGTGGCCGCCCTCCTCGACGAGCGCGAGCGCGGTCGGCGTGTTCTGCACGACCGTGTCGAGCAGCAGCTCGCGCTGGAACAGGTGCTGGCGCTCCTCGCGCAGCACGCGGCCGAGCTCGTTGTGCGCGGCGACGAGATCGCCGACTTCGTCGCCGCGCTTCGCGCCGATCGAGAAGCTGAAATCGCCGTCGCGGAACGCGACGACGCTGCCGGAGAGCGCGCGGATCAATGCGGCGACCGGCCGCGCGAGAGCGCGCGCGAACACGAGCGCCGGAATGGCGAGCACGAGCACGGCCGCAGCTGCGCCGTACCACGGCGACTCGAGCCACGCGGTCGCAGCCGCAGCAATCATCGCGGCTGCGACGAGCGTAGCGGCGAGTGCTGCGGCCAGCTTTCCTTCGAGCGAGACGAGGCGCATTCGGGATTCGGGATTCGGGATTCGGGATTCGGGACAAGCCTACAAGATCGTCATCCCGGCGAAAGCCGGGATCCATTTTCGCTTGTGCGGGAAGATCAAGATCAAAATGGGTTCCCGGCTTTCGCCGGGACGACGACTGCTCTTCGTCAAGCTCGCGAACGGCTCGTTCTCCGTCGTTCCCGCGGAAGCGGGAACCTAGCGACTTTTCGTGGGAAGAGCGGAAGGCGCTGGATCCCCGCTTTCGCGGGGACGACGAGAAGCTTTCGCGAGACGACGAGAAACCAAGGACCGAATCCCAAATCCCGAATCCCGGCTCTTTCCTACCCCGCCGAAATCCCAAGCTTGTCCATGCGCCGATACAGCGCCTGTCGCGAAAGCCCGAGCTCCGCCGCGGCCTGGCTGATGACGCCGCGCGCGTTCGAAAGCGCGTTCTCGATCATCTCGCGATCGGGCTCCGCCGCCGGCGCCGCGCGGCCGTTGCCGTTGCGAACGGCCGCGAGGCCGAGATCGTTCGCCGTGATCACGCCATCCTTGCAGAGCAACGCCGCGCGCTGGATCGCGTTCTTGAGCTCGCGCACGTTGCCGGGCCAGGTGTGCGCGACGAGTGCCGCGCGCGCGCCTTCGTCGAGCGTCGCCTTGCCGTCGAGGAAGTGCTCGGCGAGCGGCACGATGTCGTCGCGGCGCTCGGCGAGCGGCGGCAAGCGCAACTCGATCACGTTGAGACGGTAGTAGAGATCCTCGCGGAACTTGCCGTCGCGGATCATCTGCGCGGTGTCGGCATTCGTCGCGCTGACGACGCGCACTTTCGTCGTGCGCGTCTTCGAGGAACCTAGGCGCTCGAACTGCCCGCTCTCGAGCACGCGCAGGAGCTTCGCCTGTCCCGCGAGCGGCAGGTTGCCGATCTCGTCGAGGAACAGCGTGCCGCCGTCGGCGAGCTCGAAGCGGCCTTCGCGCGCGCGGTTCGGCGCGCCGGTGTACGCGCCGGGATCGGCGCCGAAGAGCTCGGCCTCGATCAGCTCCGACGGCAGCGCGCCGCAGTTGACCGTCACGAACGGCCCGTCCTTGACCGACGAATTGGCCTGGATGATCTCGGCGATGCGCTCCTTGCCGGCGCCGTTCGGGCCCGTGATGAGCACCGGAATATCGGCGCGCGCGACCTGGCACGCGAGCTCGACGACACGTTCGGTCGCCGTCGACGCGAACACGAGACCGCGAAGATCGTATTTCGCATCGAGCGCCTTCCGGCGCTTCCTTCGCTCCTCGCGCACGCGCGCGATCTCGCGCGTCGCCTCGGAAAGCTCGAGCAGGTTCTCGACCGTCGCGAGCAGCTTGTGATCGTCCCAGGGTTTCGCGAGATAGTCGGCCGCACCGGCCTTGACGAGCTCGACCGC
>DASZWL010000343.1:0-11650 GCA_035546695.1 Rhodanobacteraceae bacterium
GCGAGCAGGCGAAGCGCGCCGCTTCGATGCGAATATGTCTCGAGCGCGCCGCGCAGACGACTTACCGAGCCTTGAGCGTCGCGTTGCGATGCGTCGTAGATCAGCTCGACTTCTGCCGGCTCGCCCTTGCGCCAGCTCGCGCCGAAATCCGCCGGAATGCGCAGCACGAGATCGGCATCCATCTCGCGCACCGCGCGCTCGGGATCGGCCGGCGCGTCCTTGACGACGATGCCCTGCTGGCGCAGCGCCGCGACGAGGTTCGGCGCGTGCTCGGTGCCGATGACCGGCACCGGCAGCGGCCGCTCGGCCTTGTCGATCTCGCGCGCGATGACCGCGTTGATGATCAGCGTGAAGATCGCCGGCGCGAGCAACGGTCCGGTCAGGAGCGTGTTGAGCACCGTGCGCCGGTCGCGCAGGTTCTCGCGCACTTCCTTCAGGAAGACCGTCAGCGCGGACAGCATGACCCGGTCCTCGTTACCGCGCATCGCACACGTGCGTTCCCGTTGCGCGGGATCCTTCCATTTGCCGTCATTCCCGCGAAAGCGGGAATCCATTCTGCTTCTGCATTTGCGATTTCCGGAAAAAATGGCTTCCCGCTTTCGCGGGAATGACGGCAATAAGGTCGGGTTGCGCACGTATGTTTCATGCAGCGAGCCCTTCTTCGGATCCGATCACCGCGACGAACGCGTCTTCGAGGGTCGCAGCGCCCGTCTCCTCGAGCAGCGCCGCGGGCGACGCGTCGGCGACGACGCGCCCTTGCGCGATGACGACGATGCGATCGCAGAGCGCGCCAACCTCCTGCATGATGTGGCTCGAAAACAAGACGCAGCGTCCTTCGTCGCGCAGGCGCCGCATGAACGCGCGCATCGCGCGCGTCGCCATGACGTCGAGACCGTTGGTCGGCTCGTCGAGGATCACGTTGCCGGGATCGTGCACGAGAGCGCGCGCGATCGCGGTCTTGACGCGCTGGCCCTGCGAGAATCCTTCGGTGCGCCGGTCCGCGATCGCGGCCATGTCTAGCGCTTCGATCAGCCCGTCGGCGCGAGCGCGAGCGGTCGCGGCATCGAGGCCTTGCAGGCGCGCGAAATAGTCGATGTTCTCGCGCGCGGTCATGCGCTTGTACAGCCCGCGCGCGTCGGGCAGCACGCCGAGCCTTCGCCGCACAGATGCCGCGTCGCGAGCGACGTCGATGCCGTCGACGAGCACGCTACCGGCGTCGGGTTCCATCAGCGTGTAGAGCATGCGCAGCGTCGTCGTCTTGCCGGCGCCGTTCGGGCCGAGGAGGCCCGTGATCTCGCCGTCGCGCGCGACGAAGCTGACGCCGTCGACGGCCTTGACGCTGCCGAACGCCTTCTGGAGGCCGCGCGCATCGATCATGGTCCGGCTCCGTTGTAGTCGAGGAACGCGGGCATCGGGCCGAAATCGGCGATGCAGCCTGCATCGAGCGCCTTCGCGTCGAGCGTCTCGACGAAACGCGCGACGAGCCGCGGAAAGCAGCCGCGTCCCATGACGCTGTGGCCCTGACCTTTCGCGACGAGGAGGCGTCCGTTCGGAAGATTGCGCACGATCGCCTCACCGTAGCGCGGCGGCGTGACGGGATCCTGCTCGCCTTCGAGCACGAGCACCGGCTTGTCGCTCTTCGCGGGCTCGCTGAAATCGGCCGGACGCGATCCGTGCGGCCAGATCCCGCACTGTTCGCGCATGACGCGCACGAGCGCATCGCCGAGGATCAGCTTCGCGTCTTCGGGCCGCTCGCGCAGGCGATCGGCGTCCTCGGCGCAGATGACCGAAAGCTGCATGCCGCTGCCTTCGAGATCGGAAAGCTCTTCGTTGAGCACGGCCGATTGCGCCGCGAGCGGCGAATAGTCGCCGTCGAGTGCGCGTGAAATCGTCAGCGGCAGCAGCGCGCTCGTCTCGGGCGCGTAGGCGAACATGCGCACGAGCGCGGCGAGCTGCAGCGCGCCGAGCGGCTTCTTCGTCTCGGCGAACGTGCGCGGATCGCGAAACGTCACGTCGACGGGTTTCGCCGCAAGTGCATCGCGCAACCGGTAGAGATTCGCGTACGGATCGCCGAACGCCTTCGCGCATTCCGGCGTCGCCGTGCACCCGGCGAACTCCGCCTTCAGCGCCGCCTCGAGATTGATCGCGAACTCGCTGCCGAGCACGAGATCGTTCGGCACCGCGCTGTCGAGCACGACGCTGCGCACGCCTTCCGGATGGCGCTTCAGGTACTGCTGCGCGACGCGAGTGCCGTACGAGACGCCGACGAGATCGAGCTCGGGACCGCCGAGCGCCTCGCGCACCGCTTCGAGATCGCGGACCGCGGCGCTCGTCGTGTACTGCGCCGGATCGGCGCTCTTCGAGACTTCGGCGAGGCACGCGCGCGTCAGCTCGCTCACCTTGCCGGGATCGATCTCGCTGACCGCCGCCGCATCGAAATCGGTCGGGCTCGCGGGGCACGCGAGCGAGTGCGAGCCGCCGGTGCCGCGCTGGTCGATCAGGAGAACGCCGCGATGGCGCAGCAGCGGCGCGAACGCCGATGCGATGCGCGGATAGGTTTCGGTGGCGGCCTGGCCGGGCCCGCCCGCGAGGAAGACGACAAGATCGGGTTCGGCGACTTCGGCATCGCCGCGCACGATCGCGACCTTGAGATCAATCTGGCGCCCATCGGGCCTGTCCCAGTTTTCCGGCACGCGGAACGGCGCGCAGAACGCGGCCGTCGTCGCGGCGGTGTTCCGCTGCGTCAGGTCACAGCGCGAGAACGCAAGGCGACCGAGCGTGAATCCGCCGGCGACCGTCTCGACGATCCGCCCGCCGCCGGCCGAGCCGTGCGGCGCGCTGCGCTCGGAGCGGAAATGACCGACGCCGAGCGCCGCCAGCGCGACGGCGATCAATAGCGTCTTCCCTGCGGTGCGGCGATTCATGCGCCGCCTCTTCGAGTGCGACGTGCCGTGCGTTCGTGCATGAGCGGCCCGCGGGGAAAGGACGGCGAATCTAGGTCCGCGGCACGGAAACTGTCAAACGCACGCAGGCGCGCCGCGTCCGGATGTGACGCAACGCCACGCCGCTTCGAACGCGGCTCCGGCCGATGGAATGCGACGCCGTCGTCGCTATCGGTGCTGCGCCGCGCCAATGCCAATCCCGACACGAAAAAACTGCGAAGGGCGTCCCATTTTGACGAATGAATTCCGTGAACTCGTTCACAGCTGTCAAAAAACGACGGCTTTCGTGCTTGGCATGGGCCTTGCTCCTGCCTCTCGCTACCTGCTCCCGCGTGATGTCGAAAGGATCTCGACGCGCTCGCGAATTCAGGGACCCACAACCGAATCCCGAAGGGGGGATCACAATGAACGTCAAAGCTATTGCCACTGCTGTACTGGTCACGTTCGGCCTCGCGTCGACCAGCGCTTTCTCCGCGACCGTCACCAGCACGATGCCGGTCAAGATCATCATCCAGAACGCCTGCAACGTGTCGACCGCGCCGACGCTGCTCGATTTCGGCACGCAGGGCCCGCTCGTCGCCAACATCGATTCGACGGCAACGATCACGCTGACCTGCACCACGGGCGCCACCTACAACGTCGGCCTCGACGGCGGCGGCGCGGGCGCGGCGAACATCAACGCGCGCCGCATGATCAACGGCACCAACACGGTCGGCTATCAGCTCTATCGCGACACCGGCCGCACGACGGTCTGGGGCAACACGGTCGGCACCGATACGCAGCCGGGTACCGGCAACGGCACTGCGCAGACGCTGACGGTCTTCGGCCGCGTCCCGCCGCAGACGACGCCCCCGGCGGCGACGTACAACGACACGGTCAACGTGACCGTTACGTACTGACCGAGCCGGGACCCCTGCCATGTGCTCGCACACGCTTGTGCGAGGGCTTGCCCTCGCCTGCCTGCTCGCGGCCGCGCCCCACGCGGCCGCGAGCGGCCTCCAGATCGCGCCGACCAGCCTGACGCTCGCTTCCGGCGGGCCCGCGCAGGCGGTCTGGCTTACGAATACCGGCGACAGCGTGCTGCGCGCGCAGGTGCGCGCGTTCCGCTGGTCGCAGGCCGAAGGCAAGGACGCGCTCGATCCGACGCAGGCGCTCGTCGCCAGCCCGCCGATGCTGAGCATCCCGCCCGGCGGACGCCAGCTCGTGCGCGTGATACGCACCGGCGCCGAAGCCGCCTCGGGCGAGCAGACGTTCCGCCTTCTGATCGACGAGCTGCCGATCAGCGACGGCAAGCAGAAAGGCGTGCAGTACGTGCTGCGCTATTCGGTACCGGTGTTCGTCGGCGTCGGCACCGCGCCGGATCTCCACTGGTCCGCCACAGCCGACGGCGGCGAGATCCAGCTCGACATCCGCAACGCCGGCACGGCGCACGCGCAGATCTCGACGCTGAGCCTTGCGACCGCCGACGGCGCGACGACGCCGCTCGTGCCGGGACTGCTCGGCTACGTGCTTCCCGACGCGACGATGCACTGGACGGTCGAGGTTCCGGCCGGTGCGACGACCGCGAACGCCCACATCAAGGCCGAGATCAATGGCGAACCGACCGACCAGACGCTTTCGCCTGGCGCGCCGTCTCGCTAGCGGACTCGTCGCCTGCGCGCTCGCGTGCGCAAGCCACGCCGAAACGCCCGACGACGCCGGATCCGACGCAGCCGAGATCATCGACGACGCCGGCGTCGCGAGCGGCGGCGGCGACGCGCTCTATCTCGAGGTCGTCGTCAACGGCAACGAGACGCGCAAGCTCGCCGCGTTCGCGCGCGAGGGCGACGATCTCGAAGCCGGCGCCGACACCTTGCGCCGGCTCGGCTTCCGCGTGCCGGACGGCGATGCGCGCGTCCGGCTCGACGCGTTGCCCGGCGTCACCTATCGCTACGACGAAAGCCGCCAGCGCATCGAGATCACGGCCACGGGCGATGCCGTCGACCAGACGCGCACGGTGCTCAATGCGCCACCGGACAGGATTCCGGAGCCCTCGTCCTCGATGGGCATGCTGCTCAACTACGATCTCTACGGCGCACGCGACGACCAAGGCTCGAACAGCCTTTCGACCTACGCCGAATGGCGCGCGTTCGGAGCGTTCGGCGTCGTCAGCAACACCTGGCTCGCCCGGCTCGACGATGCGTCCGGCAGCGGCACGCACGCCGAGTCGGCGCGGCTCGACACGACGTGGACGCGCTCGTTCGTCGATTCGACGAGCGTCCTGCGCGTCGGCGATTCGATCACCGGCAACCTGCCGTGGTCGCGCGCGACGCGTTTCGGCGGCATCCAGCTGCAGCGCGATTTCGCGTTGCAGCCCGATCTCGTGACGTTTCCGATTCCGCAATTCCTCGGCCAGGCAGCCGTGCCGTCGACGGTCGAGCTCTACGTCAACGGCTTGCGCCGCTACAGCGGCGAGACGCCGGCGGGTCCGTTCCAGCTCGGCACGGTGCCGATCGTCAACGGCGCGGGCGAAGCGCAAGTCGTCGTCACCGACGCGCTCGGCCGGCAGACGACCTACGACTTCCCGTTCTACACGACGAGCCAGCTCCTGAGGCCGGGGCTCGACGACTATTCGCTCGAGCTCGGCTTCGCGCGCCGGCAATACGGCGTCGCGTCGTTCGACTATGCGAGCGATCCGGCCGCGAGCGGCGTGTATCGTCGCGGCATGACCGACTGGCTGACGCTCGAAGCGCACGGCGAAGCGATCGAAGGCCTCGTCAACGGCGGCGGCGGCGGCGTGGCGCGCATCGGCGACGGCGGCGTGCTGACCGGCTCGTACGCGTATTCGAGCTGGCACGGGCGCGACGGCCATCAGGGCGGGCTCGGCTACAGCTGGCGCAACACCTGGTTCAACTTCGCCGTCGACAGCCTGCGCAGCTTCGGCGACTACCGCGACGTCGCCTCGCTTTATGGATTGCCGCCGGCGCGGCGCACCGATCGCGCGCTCGTCGGCGTCACCTATGCGCCGCTCGGCAGCTTCGGCGCGAACTACGTCGAGCTGACCTATCCCGGCCAGCCGCGTTCGCGTTTCGCGAGCGCGTTTTATTTCCGCTCGTTCGGCTCGCGCTTCTCGCTGAGCCTCAGCGTCAATCAGAACCTCGACGACAGCGACGACCGCTCGGCATTCCTCGGCGTCTCGATGAGCTTCGGCGATAGCGCATCGGCGAGCCTTTCCGCGCAACACGACGAGCGCGGCACCTACGGCGCGATCGACGTCAGCCGGCCGATCTCGCCCGACGGCGGCTACGGCTGGCACGCGCGCGTGCAGGACGGCAACGGCCAGAACGGCGGCCAGGCCGAGCTCGGCTATCGCGGCGAGCGCGGACAGGTGCTCGCCGGCGCGCAGACGCTCGACGGCCAGACGCTCGGCTACGGCGAGCTGACCGGCGCGCTCGTCTTCATGGACAGCCGGCTTTTCGCCGCGCGCCGCATCGACGATTCGTTCGCGGTCGTCGCGACCGGCGCGCCCGGCGTGCCGGTCATGCTCGAGAATCGCGTCGTCGGCACGACCGGCGACGACGGCGACCTGCTCGTGACACCGCTGAACGCGTATCAGCGCAACCGCGTCGCGATCGATCCGATGCGATTGCCCGCCGACACGCGCATCGAGCGCGTCGACGACGAAGTCGTGCCGGCCGATCGCGCCGGTGTCCTGGTCAACTTCCGCGTCGAGCCGGTGCACGCCGCATCGATCGTCCTGCACGATGCCGACGGCCAGCCGCTTCCGCTCGGCAGCGCCGTCGAGCTCAACGGCGACGCGCATGCGGGCGCGCTCGTCGGCTACGACGGCGAGGTCTACTTCGAGGGCGTCGCGGCGCGCAACGAAGTGATCGCGCATCTCCCGTCGGGCGATTGCCGCGCGCGTTTCGACTACCGCTACGACGCCGGCCGCGTTCCGGCGATCGGCCCGCTCGTCTGCCGCAAGGAGTCGCCATGAGCGCGATCGCGCGTCTTGTCCTTCCGATGCTGCTCTTCGCCGCTGCCGCCATCGCATGGCCGCGCTGCGCGGAGGCGCAGTCGATCACGTGCTCGGCGACGATGACGAACGTCTCGTTCGGCGCGGTCAATCCGCTGTCGAGCCAGACCGACGCGAACGCGACGCTGAGCTACACGTGCGAGAACAGCGCGAACGCGACGCGCTACGCGACCGTGTGCTTCAGCATCGGCGACGGCGTGCAGGGCGGCGGCGCGGCGAACCCGCGTCGCATGCTGGACGGCGCGGGCGATCCCCTGATGTTCCAGCTCTGGCAGAACGCGGCGCACACGACGGTCTGGGGCAGTACGTTCTTCGGCGTCAACACGCCGGTCGAGGTCAATGTGTCGATCGCGCGGCGCGGCTCGGTCTCGGGATCGGCGACGCTGTACGGCCGCGTCGTCGCCGGCCAGACGACCGCGGTGCCCGGCGCGTACCAGGACCAGTTCACCGGCAACCATACGGCGCTGACGATCAACGAGAGCAACTCGAGCCCGCCCGGCAGCTGCTCGACGTCGATCCTCTCGCAGTTCCCGTTCACGACGACTGCGACGGTCAGTTCGCAATGCTCGGTGTCGGCGACGACGCTCGACTTCGGCACGGTCGGCGTCCTGCTCGCGAACGTCGACGGAACCTCGACCGTCAGCGTGCAGTGCGCGAACGGCGTCGCGTATCAGGTCGGGCTCAACGACGGCCAGCACGCGTCCGGGAACACGCGGCGCATGCAGGGACCGGCCGGGCTCGTCAGCTACGAGCTTTACCGCAACAGCGCGCGCACGCAGCGCTGGGGCAATACCTTGAACAGCGACACCGTGATCGGAAGCGGCACCGGCGGCACGCAGAACCTGACGGTCTACGGCCGCGTGCCGACGCAGACGACGCCGAGCGCGGGCACGTACAACGACACGATCACGGTGACGGTGACGTACTGATGCGCTTTTCTCCCTCTCCCGCTTTGCGAGAGAGGGTTGGGGTGAGGGCCGGCCGAAGGAAAGCACTTCATTCGATTCGCGAGGGTGAACCACGCTTGCCCTCACCTTGCCCTCTCCCGCAAAGCGGGAGAGGGGAAAAACGCTCAGCGCGACGAGACGTATTTCTCGCGCCGGATGTGCGGCACCGGAAGACCAGCGTCCTTCAGCATCGCGAACGCCTCGTCGACCATCTCGGGATTGCCGCAGAGATACGCGATGTCGTTCGCGTCGGGCTTCAGCTCGGCCAGCGCGACGTGGACGCGTCCGCTGCGATCGTTCGGCCGCGGCGGCTTGCGCATCTCGCGGCTGAAACACGGATGGAACGTGAAGCCCGGCACTTCGCGCGCGAACGCCTCGAACTCCTCGCCGTAGAGAAGCTCCGCCTCGTTGCGTGCGCCGTAGACGAGCGCGAACGTGCATCCGCGCGCCGCGATCGCCTCGCGGATCTTCGGCAGCATCGCGCGGTAGGGCGTGACGCCAGTGCCGGTCGCGACGAGCAGGTAGCGATGGTTCGCGTCGCTGTCTGCGAGGCAGAAGCGGCCGTACGGTCCGCTCGCGTCGATCGTGCCGCCTTCGGCGAGATTCGAGAGCAGCGCCGTCGCCGCGCCGCCGTCGACGTACGACACCGCGATCTCGATGCGCTCGACCGGTGCGACGCCGCCGCTCCCGACCGTCGCGACCGAGTAGCTGCGCTTGGTCGGCTTGCCGTCGGCGTAGTGAAAATGGATCTGGACGAACTGGCCCGGAACGAACGCGAACGGCTTGCCGTCGGCCCGCTCGAAGGACATGTGGCGCACCGCGGGCGCGAGCATTCGGCTTTCGGCGAGTCGGAGCGGAAAGTGTTCGATCACGGAGCGGAAACGGAGCGGATGTCGAGCCCGCTATACTAACAGGCGGCGCGATCGGACCCGCGCTCCGAACAGCGTCTTTCCATGACCCAGACTCCCGCGCTCGACGTCGTCGATCTCAGCAAGACCTATTCGAACGGCGTCGAAGCGCTCAAGGGCGTCTCGCTCGCCGTCGAGCCCGGCGATTTCTTCGCGCTGCTCGGACCGAACGGAGCCGGCAAGTCGACGCTGATCGGCATCCTGTCCTCGCTCGTCAACGCGACCGGCGGCGAGGTGCGCATTTTCGGCACGTCGATCGCGACGCATCGCAGCGACGCAATGCGCCTCGTCGGCCTCGTGCCGCAGGAGCTCAACTTCAACCAGTTCGAGAAGCCGTTCGACATCTGCGTCAACCAGGCCGGCTTCTACGGCATCCCGCGCCGCGTCGCCTGCGAACGCGCCGAGCGCTATCTCAAGGCGCTGCACCTCTGGGACAAGTCCGACCAGCAGGCGCGCACGATGTCGGGCGGCATGAAGCGGCGCCTCATGATCGCGCGGGCGATGATGAACGAGCCGAAACTCCTCGTGCTCGACGAGCCGACCGCCGGCGTCGACATCGAGATCCGCCGAGCGATGTGGAAGTTCGTCAGCGCGATCAACCAGGCCGGCACGACCGTGATCCTGACGACGCACTACCTCGAGGAAGCCGAGCAGCTCTGCCGCAACATCGCGATCATCGACCATGGCCGCATCATCGAGAACACGTCGATGAAGCGCCTGCTCGCCAAGCTCGACGTCGAGACGTTCGTGCTCGATCTCGCCGACGCGACGTCCGCGCTGCCGGAAGTGGCCGGCGTCCGCATGATGCTCGTCGACGACCGCACGATCGAGGCCGAGATGTCGCGCCAGCACGATCTCAACTCGCTGTTCGCCGCGCTCTCGGCGCGCGGCATCACGGTGCGCTCGATGCGCAACAAGGCGAACCGGCTCGAGGAGTTATTCGTCCGGCTCGTCGAGAGCGGCAAGGAGGCGGCGTGATGAGCGCGAACGCCGACCTCATCGGCCTTCGCACGATCACGCGCCGCGAGGTCGTGCGCATCCTGCGCATCTGGTCGCAGACGCTCTTGCCGAGCGCGATCACGATGACGCTCTATTTCGTGATCTTCGGCCGCATGGTCGGCAGCCGCATCGGCGAGGTCGCGCCCGGCATCGGCTACATCGACTACATCGTGCCCGGCCTCATCATGATGGCCGTCATCACGAACAGCTACGGCAACATCTCATCGTCTTTCTTCGGCGCGAAGTTCCAGCGTTTCGTCGAGGAAATGCTCGTCTCGCCGATGCCGAGCTGGGTGATCCTGACCGGCTACGTCTCGGGCGCCGTGCTGCGCGGGCTCATCGTCGCGCTGATCGTGCTCGCGATCTCGCTGTTCTTCACGCGCATCCATCTCTATCACCCGCTCGTCACGTTCTCGACTGTGCTGCTGACCGCGGTCGTGTTCTCGCTGGCGGGCTTCGTCAACGCGGTCTTCGCGAAGAAATTCGACGACATCGCGCTCGTGCCGACCTTCGTGCTGACGCCGCTGACCTATCTCGGCGGCGTGTTCTACTCGGTCAGCGCGCTGCCGAGGCCGTGGCGCGAGCTGAGCTATGCGAACCCGATCCTCTACATGGTCAACGCGTTCCGCTACGGCCTTCTCGGCATCACGGACGTGCCGATGGGCATCGCCTACGCGGTCATGCTCGCGTTTGCGGTCGCGCTCGCGGCGATCGGCCTGTTCCTGCTGAATCGCGGCGTCGGCCTGCGTTCCTGAACGCGCGGGCCTCCCTCTCCCGCTTGCGGGAGAGGGTTGGGGTGAGGGAAAGCCGGTTCGAGCTTTCCCATCGTGTTCTTCTGCGCGACGCGAAGAAGGAGAACGAACGTCGCCCGACGCGAACGATCCGTTCACGCGATGCGTGCTGAAACACCGGCCGACGGCCTCATCTGACGGATCGTCACGCGCCTTTCCGGCGCCGGGAGGATTTCCAAATGATCGAAGTCAGGCCCTTTTCGAAGCTCGGCGGCGCGAACCACGGCTGGCTCAGCGCGAAGCACCACTTCTCGTTCGCGAGTTATGCCGATCCCGCCCGCATGGGCTGGGGCGCGCTGCGCGTCTGGAACGACGACGAGATCGCGGCCGGCACCGGTTTCCCGCCGCATCCGCACGCGGACATGGAGATCATCACGTACGTGCGCGACGGCGCGATCTCGCACGAAGACAGCCTCGGCAACAAGGGCCGCACCGTGGCCGGCGACGTGCAGGTCATGAGCGCCGGCACCGGCATCCGCCACGCCGAATACAACGCCGAGAGCGAGACGACGCGGATCTTCCAGATCTGGATCATCCCCGACGCGCGCGGCGGCGCGCCGTCATGGGGCGCGCGGCCGTTCCCGAAGGGCGACCGCTCGGGCCGCTTCGTCGTGCTCGCGAGCGGCCGCGACGGCGATACGGACGCGCTACCGATCCGCGCCGACGCGCGCGTGCTCGGCGCGACCGTGAAAGCCGGCGAGAGCGTCGAATACGCGCTCGATCCGAAGCGCCACGCGTATCTCGTGCCGGCCGTGGGTTCGATCGAAGTCAACGGCGTGCCGGTGAACGCGCGCGACGGCGTCGCGATCCGCGACGAATCGCGCATCGCGATCAAGGCACTCAGCGACGCCGAGATCGTGCTCGTCGATACGGTCTGATCTCGTTTCCCACACCAACGCAACTCATCCCCTTGTATGTTTGTTTTTGCAGTACCCGCAGCCGCAGACCGAAATTCCCCAGGTGAAAAAGACCGAGGGAGAGCGTGGGTCGCGGCGGCGGTTTTAGATGAGAGAACCCGAACGGTTGATAGAGCATAAAGCTCGCATGG
>DASZWL010000344.1:0-5233 GCA_035546695.1 Rhodanobacteraceae bacterium
GGGCGACGCAGGCGAACATCGCGCTCCTGCGCGAGCGCGGCGTGAACGTTCTCGGCCCCGCTTCCGGCAGCCAGGCCTGCGGCGAGTTCGGCGCGGGACGATTGCTCGAAGCAGAGACGATCGTCGCTGCGCTCGCCGCGACGTTCGCGCCGGGTCCTCTCGCGGGCCTGCGCATGCTCGTCAGCGCAGGTCCGACGTTCGAGGACATCGATCCCGTGCGCTTCATCGGCAATCGCAGCTCCGGACGCATGGGATTCGCGATTGCCTCGGCGGCGGCGCGGCAGGGTGCGCGGGTCACGCTCGTCGCGGGACCGGTCGCGCTAGCGACGCCGGATCGTGTCGAGCGCGTCGACGTGCGCAGCGCTCGCGAGATGCGCGATGCCGTGCTCGCTCGCGTCGCGACGAACGACGTGTTCGTCTCGGCGGCGGCGGTCGGCGATTTCCGCGTGGAGAGCATCGCGCCGCGCAAGATCAAGAAACAGGGCGCCGCTCCTCTCGATCTGCGCCTCGTGCAGAACCCGGACATCCTCGCCGAGGTTGCGGCGTTGCCGAAGCGTCCGTTCGTCGTCGGATTCGCGGCGGAAACCGACGACGTCGAGCGTCACGCACGCGAAAAGCTCGAAGCGAAGGGCGCCGATCTGATCGCCGCGAACGAAGTCGGCAACGGCCGCGGCTTCGAAGCTGACGACAACACGCTGCTTCTGCTTTGGCGAGGCGGCAGCGAGAAGCTCGAGCGCGCCGACAAGCGCGTGCTCGCCGAACGTCTCGTCGAGCGCATCGTCGAGCGCATGCGCGCGAGCGGCGCACGCGCATGAGCGGCGAGCGCAAGATCGAATTGAAGGTGCTCGATCAGCGCATCGGGCGCGACTATCCGTTGCCCGAATATGCGACGGCGGCGTCGGCCGGCCTCGATCTTCGCGCGATGCTTGACGCGCCGCTGACGCTCGAAGCCGGCGCGAGCGCGCTGATCCCGAGCGGCATCGCGATCCACATCGGCGATCCCGGCCTTTGCGCGCTCGTGCTGCCGCGCTCGGGGCTCGGCCACAAGCACGGCATCGTGCTCGGCAATCTCGTCGGCCTCATCGACGCCGATTACCAGGGCCCGTTGATGATCTCGTGCTGGAACCGCTCGAACAGCGCCTTTACCATCGCGCCGGGCGAGCGCGTCGCCCAGCTCGTGTTCGTGCCGGTCGCGCGCGCGGCGTTCGACGTCGTCGCGGAGTTCGCGCCGAGCGCGCGCGGCGAGGGCGGTTTCGGCCATTCCGGCCGTCATTGAGAGCGTCTGGAGAGCAATGGGGGCGAAGGACAAATCGGCGAAGGAGAAGGCGAAGAAGCCGCGCATCGACATTCGCGCGCGTCTTGCGCCCGTGCTCGCGCCGCTGAAGCGCATCGTGCGCGTGCTGCTTCCGCTCGCGCTCGGCACGCTGCTGCTCGCGCTCGGCGTCTTCTTCGCGTGGCAGGCATGGCTCGTCTACGACGAGGAGCAGGGCGCGCGCGAGGCCGACCGCGTGCGCGCGGCCGCGATCGAGCGCGTCGGCGGCGAGCTGAAGCAGATGCTCGGCCGCGTCGAGTCGGCGCTGGCCGAGCCTGCCGTCGTCGATGCGCTCGCGAAAGAAGACGATGCCGATCGGCAGGCGGCTGCCGACGCGGCGCGCGCGGCGCTGCCGGGCCTGAAGCAGATCGAGTTCTATTCGCCGGCGCTCGACGAGATTCTCGCCGGCGATCTCGCGCGGTTCGGCTACGCGAAAGCGCAGATGCTGATGCAGGCGCAGTCGCGCGCGGCGCCGGCGCCGATGCAGATGCGCACGACGGCGGAGCGCGAGCAGCGGCTCGTGATCGCGCTGCCAGTGAAGAAGGGCGACGAGATCATCGCGTTCGCGTTCGCGTACATGCCATTCGAGCCGATCGTGCACGCGTTCTCGCTGTCGCGGATCTCCGGCGCGCGGCTCGACCTGCGCCAGGGCGACGGCCACGGCGATCTCGTCATCGCGAGCGCCGGCGCCGGCAGCGGCAGCTCGCTCGGCGATCTCGGCGAGCCGATCCCGGGCTCGATGCTGCGCATCGGCAAGGGCGAGCCCGAATACTTCATCGTCGGGCCGCACGATTTCGGTACGCTCGTCGCGCTGACGCTGCTCTGCCTGTTCGGCGGCTTCGCGGCGCTCTGGCTGCGCAAGGTCGGCCTCGGCGGCGCGATGGCGACGCTGCGCCGGACGCCGAAGTCGGTCGAGCCCGAGATGACGCTGTCCGAGGCACTGCGTCAGACGCCCGCCCCGGAAATCGCGCGGAAGTCCGCGACCGCAACGCAACCCACTCGTCCCAGCAAACAGAGCGATGTCGTGGAGACACCGGTGACCATCGATCGCAGCATCTTCCGCGCCTATGACATACGCGGCGTCGTCGGCGAAACGCTGACGCCCGCCGTCGCCCGCACGCTCGGTCGTGCGATCGGCAGCGAGGCGCGAGAGCGCGGGCTCGGGGAAATCGTCGTCGGGCGCGACGGACGGCTCTCCGGACCGGAAATGGTGGACGCGCTCGTCGCGGGACTGCGCTCGACCGGCGTCGACGTCATCGATCTCGGCGCGGTGCCGACGCCAGTCGTCTACTTCGGCTGCTATCACCTCAATACGGGTTCCGGCGTCTCGGTGACGGGCAGCCACAATCCGCCCGACTACAACGGCTTCAAGATCGTGCTCGGCGGCGAGACGCTTTCGGAGGATTCGATCCAGGCGCTCTACGCGCGCATCGCCGAGAACCGCTTCGTCGACGGCAGCGGCGGGCTGCAGCAGATCGACATCACGGACGACTACATCCAGCGCATCGCGAACAACATCCAGGTCGAGCGCAAGCTCAAAGTCGTCGTCGACTGCGGCAACGGCATCCCGGGCGCGATCGCGCCGCGCGTGATCGAGGCGATCGGCTGCGAGGTCGAGCCGCTTTACTGCGAGGTCGACGGGACGTTCCCGAACCATCACCCGGATCCATCGGACCTGCACAACCTGCAGGACCTGATCCTCTCGGTCAAACAGCTCGATGCCGACATCGGCCTCGCGTTCGATGGCGACGGCGATCGGCTCGGCGTCGTCACGAAGACCGGCGAGGTGATCTTCCCGGATCGGCTGCTGATGCTGTTCGCGACCGACATCCTGACGCGGAATCCCGGCGCGACGATCATCTACGACGTCAAGTGCACCGGGCATCTGCAACCGCTGATCCTTCAGCACGGCGGCAGCCCGCTGATGTGGCGCACGGGCCATTCGCTGATCAAGGCGAAGATGAAGGAGACCGACGCCGCGCTCGCCGGCGAGATGAGCGGCCACTTCTTCTTCGGCGAGCGCTGGTACGGCTTCGACGACGGCATCTACGCGGCGGCGCGCCTGCTCGACATCATCGGCAGCGATCCGGAAGGGCGCGAGGCGCAGGAGATCTTCGACACCTTGCCCAAAGGCGTCTCGACGCCCGAGCTCAAGATCCCGATGCGTGAGGGCGAGCACTACCGCTTCATCGAGAATTTCCGCCAGCGCGCGCAATTCGAAGGCGCACGCATCACGACGATCGACGGCGTGCGCGCCGACTGGCCGGACGGCTGGGGTCTCGTGCGCGCGTCGAACACGACGCCGGTGCTCGTGCTGCGCTTCGACGCCGATTCGAAGGCGGCGCTGAAGCGCGTGCAGGATGTGTTCCGCGCCGAGCTGCTGAAGCTCGACTCGTCGTTGCCGCTGCCGTTCTGAATGCTGAATCGCGAATCGCATGGGGTGGGCCTTGGCCCACCATTGCAACGATTCCATCCGGACTTCGGTGGGCTGAAGCCCACCCTATGGCGTCATTGCCGATCCGCTTGCTTCGGCGCTTTCAGGTCGCGGTAGTGCGCGAGATCCTCGTCGAAGCGCGCGACCGTCGCATCGCGCTCGCCTTCCTTGCGCGTGATGTAAGCGCGCTGGTCCTCGACCAGCTTGCGCATGTCGCCGATCCGCTTGGCGAGCGACGAAGGTACGGCCTTGCCGCTCGACTCGAGCTCGGCGGCGTGTCCCAGAAGCTCGGCGAGCGATTTCTCCTGGCTTTGCAGGCTGATGCGCGCGGACGAAAGATTCTGGTCCATCATTTCGGACTGGTGCCGCTGCGCGCGCTTGAGATCGTCCTCGGTCGGATACGCCGCCAACAATTGCTGATCGGTATGGACGCGGCGGTCGGCGGCATCCTTCGCGGCCTGCGCCTTCGCGATCTCGGCCTTCGCGGCCGCTTTCTCCTCGGTCGTCTTCGCGCGGTCGACGTGCTTGATGACGATGCCTTGCGCGTTGACGACGTCGTACCCGTATTTGGCAGCTTCGGCCGGCAGCACGTCGCTGTAGTGCAGGTTGCCTTCGGCGTCCGTCCACTTGAAGCGGCTGTGCGTCTGCGTGCCGGCGGCTGCGCAGGAGCCGGCGACGGCGAGCGCGATAAGGGCGGTCAGGACGCGGCGCATCGGAAGATCCTCCGGCGCGCAGTATAGGTCAGCCGTCCGCCGCGCCGCTGAGCGGACGCTCACAGCGCGGCGACGACGCCGTACCGGGCGCGGTAGGTGGCGAGACGGTCGCGATGCTCGGCGAGCTCGGGCTTGGCGGCGGCGTAGGCGAGAAGGTCGGACAGGCGCGCGATCGCGATCGTCGGGATGCCGAACTCGGCGCGAAGCTCCTCGGCCGCCGACAGCGCGCCCTGGCCGCGCTCCTCGCGGTCGAGCGCGATCAGCACGCCGGCTGCCTCGGCGCCGGCGGCGCGGATCAGCGCGAGCGATTCGCGGATCGCGGTGCCGGCCGTTATGACGTCGTCGACGATGAGCACGCGTCCTTTCAGCGGCGTGCCGACGACGAGGCCGCCTTCGCCGTGATCCTTGGCCTCCTTGCGGTTGTACGCGAACGGCAGATCGCGGCCGTGATGATCGGCGAGCGCCGCGGCCGTCAGCGCCGCGAGCACGATGCCTTTGTAGGCTGGTCCGAACACCATGTCGAACGCGAGCCCCGACGCGACGGCCGCATCGGCATAAGCGCGGCCGAGCAGAGCGAGCGCAGCGCCGGAATCGAAGAGGCCCGCATTGAAGAAATACGGGCTGATGCGGCCAGACTTCAGCGTGAATTCGCCGAAGCGGAGCGCGTTCTTGGCGATCGCGAGGTCGAGGAAGGCGCGTTGGCTTTGCAGCACGGGATTCGGGATTCGGGATTCGGGATTGGTATGGTAAAGCGATTCGAGCAAGTCTCGTGCG
>DASZWL010000345.1:0-3061 GCA_035546695.1 Rhodanobacteraceae bacterium
CAGCCGCGAGCTTTTACATTCCGCTCGCGTGCGGACAAAGCTCGCGGCTGTCGCCGCTCCTACGTGCTTCTCACGATGCGCGAACCCTACAACACCTCCGACGCGTAATCCGCCAGCCGCGACCGCTCGCCGCGCCGCAGCGTGATGTGCGCCGAGTGCTGCCAGTCCTTGAAGCGGTCGACTGCGTAGGTCAGGCCCGACGTCGTTTCGGTCAGATACGGCGTGTCGATCTGCTCGACGTTGCCGAGGCAGATCACCTTGCTGCCGGGGCCTGCGCGCGTGATCAGCGTCTTCATCTGTTTCGGCGTCAGGTTCTGCGCCTCGTCGATGATCACGTAGCGCCCAAGGAACGTGCGGCCGCGCATGAAGTTGAGCGATCGGATCTTGATGCGCGAGGCGAGCAGGTCGTTCGTCGCCGCGCGGCCCCACGCGCCGCCTTCCTGCGGATTCGTCAGCACTTCGAGGTTGTCGGTCAGCGCGCCCATCCACGGCGTCATCTTTTCCTCCTCCGTGCCGGGCAGGAAACCGATGTCCTCGCCGACGGAGACCGTCGCGCGCGTCATGATGATCTCGCGGTAGCGCTGCTGATCCATGACCTGCGCGAGGCCGGCGGCGAGCGCCAGCAGCGTCTTGCCGGTGCCGGCGGTGCCGAGCAGCGTCACGAAATCGATCTCGGGGTCCATCAGCGCGTTCAGCGCGAAATTCTGCTCGCGGTTGCGCGCCGAGATGCCCCAGACCGTGTGCGATCCCGAGCGGTAGTCGTCGACGATCTGCAGCGTCGCCTTCTGGCCGTCGAGGCGCAGCACGCGAAGCTCGATGTCGTCCTCGCCGGGAAGATAGAGGTTCTGGTTCGGATGCCAGTCCTCGTCCTTGCGGCGCTTGACTTCGTAGAACGTGTGACCGCGCTCGGACCACGAACGCAGCTCGCCGTGGCGATCCCAGAAATCGGCCGGAAGCTCGGCGAGGCCCGTGTAGAGCAGGCTGAAGTCGTCGAGCGCGCGGTCGTTCTCGTAGTCCTCGGCGGCGATGCCGTAGATCGTCGCCTTGATGCGAAGGTTGATGTCCTTCGAGACGAGCGCGACCGGTTCTTTGCGCGTCTCGCGCAGCGCGACGATCGCGGCGAGGATCTGGTTGTCCGGCAACGGCCGCTTCGTGCCTTTCGGCGGCGCCGGCGCGAGCGAGGAGGTCTGGAAGTAAAGACGTCCGCGCGCGCGGCGGCTGAGCTGGAGTCCTTGCGGGTGCTTGAGCTCGACGCCGTCCTCGATGTGCCGGCCGTTGCCGTTCTCGATCAGCTCGTTGATGAAGCGGCTGACCTGGCGCGCGTTGCGCGCCGTTTCCGAAGTGCCTTTCTTCGCCGCGTCGAGCTCTTCGAGCACCGTCATCGGCAGGAAGACGTCGTGCTCCTCGAAGCGGAACAGCGCGGTCGGATCGTGCATCAGCACGTTGGTATCGAGCGCGTAGATGCGCTTGCCTCGGGTCATGCGGCGATTCCGTGGGGAAGGAGGATGAAAGCGGCGACGAGCCGGCTGCCACGAAGGGCAGGGCGGAACGGATAGCAGACGAATGTGACGATCACTGCGAGGTCAGGCGCTCCAGCACTTTCTCGGCGTGGCCCGGCACGCGCACGTTGCGCCAGGCCTCGGCGAGCTTTCCGTCGGGGCCGAACAGGAACGTCGAGCGGATGACGCCGATGTGCTTCTTGCCGTACAGCACCTTCTCGCCGATGACGCCGAACGCGCGGCACCAGCCCTCGTCCTCGTCGGCGACGAGCGGAAACGCGAGCTTGTGCTTCGCGCAGAACTTCTCGTGCGAGGCCACGCTGTCGCGCGAGACTCCGACGATCTCGGCACCGGCCTTCCTGAATTTCGGATAGAGCCGCTGGAAATCCTGCGCCTCGAGCGTGCAGCCCGGCGTCATGTCCTTCGGGTAGAAATAGATCACGAAGGGCTTGCCGGCGAGATCGGCGAGCTTGAACGCGCTGCCGTCCTGCGTGGTGCCTTTGAGCTTCGGTGCCTTGTCGCCGGGTTCGAGCATTGCGCGAGCTGTCCTCTTTGCCGTCATTCCCGCGAAAGCGGGAATCCATGTTGCTTTTCGACGCCGCCCGAAAATGGATGCCCGCTTTCGCGGGCATGACGGCACGAGATGGTTTGCTGGTGCGTCAGAACTTCATCGGATCCATGATCGCGTCGAGGTTGAGCCCATCGCAGAACTCGAGAAAATCGTCGCGCAGCGCTGCGATATGCATCGTGTTCGGAATGCCGATCGTGATCTGCGCCGAGAACATGTCGGCGCCGGTCTGCATCGCGCGGTAGCGCGTCGAATGCAGTTGCTCGATCGTGATGCCCTGGCGCGCGAAGAACTCGGCGAGCTGGAACAGGACGCCGTTCTTGTCCGCCGCGACGACCTCGACGACGTAAGGCAACAGGTTCGACTGCTGCTGTTTCGCGCCCGTGCGGAAATGCGAGAGACGAAGCTCGCCGTCGCGCTCGAGCCTCGCGAGCGCGTTCTCGAGTTTCGCGATCGCGTCCCATGAGCCTTGCGCGAGCGCGAGCACCGAGAGATCGCTGCCGAGCGAGGCGACGCGCGCCTCGGCGAGATTGCAGCCGCAGTCGGAGATGCGCTTCGAGATCGCGACGAGCGGCGAGTGGTTCGCCGCGGCGAAGGCGCTGATCAGGAGGTAGTTCTCGTTCGCGGCGGGACGCGGCGCGGATTCGCCCGTGCTTTGCTTTCCTGCCGGCTTCACGATTCCCTCGACCCCATCGGCGTCGGCATCGCGTTCCGATGCCAATGGATTCCAGAATACTTGCCGCTGTCGGGGGTAGCAAGTAACATCGCCATCACGCAAGTCGTTGAATTTACGACGTGACTCTTTCCGGCAGCATCTGTGCACTCGCGACGCCGTTCGCCTCGCGCGACGAAGCGCTCGACCTCGAAGCCTGCGGCCGACTCATCGACCATCAGCTGGCCGGCGGCACGAACGCGATCGTCATGGCGGGCTCGACCGGCGAAGCCGCGACGCTCGACGAGCGCGAGTTCTCGGCGCTGCTCGAGTTCGCCGTCG
>DASZWL010000346.1:0-3991 GCA_035546695.1 Rhodanobacteraceae bacterium
GCCGGGAAAGCGAAATAACTATCGGGGCGCCGCGGGCGCTATTTCTTTGATTGCGCGGCGATGAACGCATCGATGCGTTGCTCCAGCACCGGCAGCGGCACCGATCCTTCCGCGAGCACCGCGTCGTGGAAAGCGCGCAGGTCGAACTTCGCTCCGAGCGCTTTCTCGGCTTTCGCGCGCAGCTCGACGATCTTCATCTCGCCGAGCTTGTACGAGAGCGCCTGACCCGGCCACGAGATGTAGCGGTCGACTTCGGTCTCGACTTCGTGCTGGCTGAGCGCCGTGTGGTCGGCGAGGTATTTGATCGCCTGCTCGCGCGTCCAGCCTTCGTGATGGATGCCGGTGTCGATGACGAGTCGCGCGGCGCGCCACATCTCGTAGGTCTCGCGGCCGAATTCCTCGTACGGCGTCTTGTAGATGCCCATCTCCTTGCCGAGCTTCTCGCAATAGAGCGCCCAGCCTTCGCCGTACGCGGAAATGTAGTTCTTGCTGCGGAATTCCGGCTGATCCTTCTGCTCTTCGGCGAGCTCGCCTTGCAACGCGTGGCCCGGCGCGGATTCGTGCAGCGTCAGCGCCGGCAGGTTGTAGAGCGGGCGCGACGGAAGATCGTAGGTGTTGACCCAGTACGTGTGCGCGCTGCCGCGGCCCGCGGTCCAGAACGGCGCGATCGCAGCCGGCACGGGCTCGATGCCGAAACGTCCGCGCGGCAGGAGGCCGAAATACTGCGAGAGCTTGCCGTCGACCTGCTTCGCGATCCACGACGCGCGCATCAGAAGCTCGTCCGGCGTCTTCGCGTAGAACTGCGGATCGGTGCGCAGGAACTCGAGGAACGCCGCGAAATCGCCTTTGAAGCCGGTCGATTTCATCGTCGCCTGCATCTCGGCGTCGATGCGCGCGACTTCCTTGAGGCCGATCGCGTGGATCACATCGGGATCGAGATCGAGCGTCGTGTACTCACGGATCTGCTGGCGATACCAGGCCTTGCCGTCCGGCATCGCTTCGGCGGCGAGCGTCGTGCGCGCGTGCGGCAGGTAATCGTCGCGGAAGAACGCGAGCAGCTTCGCGTACGCCGGGATCACGCGCTCGCGGATCGCGCGTTTCGCTTCGGCGCGCAGGTGTTCCTGCTCGTCGGGCGCGATGCTCGACGGCAGCTGCTTCAACGGCGCGTAGTATTCGCTGTCCTCCGGCGTCTTCGCGTCGGCGTAGCTCGCGATCGAGACGTCGCGGCCGTCGAGCACGGCGCGCGGCACCGTGAAGCCGCGCGCGAGGCCGGCTTTCATGTTCGCGATCTGCTGGTCGAAATAACGCGGGAAATCGTCGAGCTTCGCGATGTAGTTGCGCGTGGCTTGCGCATCCTTCAGCGGCCGGCGCGTCATGAATCCGAGATCGGACCAGAACTGCGAGTCGCTGTTGAACGGCATCTCGTAATCGCGGAAGCGGATGCTCGCGGCGAGGTTCTCGATCTGCGGACGATAGATCGCGAAATTGACCTGGTTCCCGGCCGAGAGCTGCGACACGGGGATGTCGTCGAGCTGTTTCAGCACGTCATTCCAGTATGCGAGGCGCTTCGCCTGCGCTTCCGGACCGACGTCAGCAAGGCGATCGTCGCCGGGCTTCGATGCGCGGTCCTCGTCGTCGGCGCCGGGGAACTCCGCCTCGCGCCAGGCCCATTCCTTGTCGTAGAGCGCCTTGAAACGCGCGTCGGCGCTCGATGCGTGCGCCGCGCCCGCGCCGAGCGCGAGGCCGCAGACAGCGAGCAGGGAAAACAGCAGACGTCTCATGAGCGGCTCCCGCGATGCGATCGGCGCATGATCGCATCGCGGGCTGCCTTTGGGAGTGCCGATGGATGGGATCAGAGCGCGACGCGCACTCCGATCCAGGCGCCGCGCGGCGCCGCGGGTCCGTAGAAGCGCGGATCCTCGAAATCCGGGAACACTTCGTCGGGCTCTCCGAGAATGCCGAACGTGTAGTACTTGCGGTCGAACACGTTGTCGATGCGTCCGAACACGCTGACGTGGTCGTTGAACGCGTACACCGCGCGAAGGTTCACGACGGCATAGCCCGGAATCTTCGGCAAGAGGTTCGCCTCGTCGCTGCGCAGGTACTGGCCCGAAGCCGCGACGACGTCGCCGCCGACGCTGAAATGCTCGTTGAGCGCGAAATCGCCGCCGAGTTTGAAGCTGTGCTCGGGCAACCCGGGGATGTGGTCGCCGCTATGCACTTCGATGAGGCCGTCGTCGTCGGCGTCGGGATGGTTCGCGCTGTTCTCGGTGAAGCTCGTGCGATAGGTCGCGTCGAGATATGTGTAGTTCGCGTACCAGTTGAGGCGCTTGTCGAACGCGGCGCCGGCGAGGCTCGCTTCGATGCCTTGCCGGCGCGTGTCGCCGACGTTCGCGAAGAAGCCTTCGTTCGAGCTCGATCCGCCGGTCGCCTGGAACAGGATGTCGTCGACGTTCGTCGTGCGGAACAGGCCGAAGTGCCAGTTGAAGCGATCGCCGGATGCGTCGCCGAGCTGTCCACGCAAGCCGCCTTCCCAGCTCTTGGCGACGACCTGCTTCAGCGGCGGATCGGCGAGGAACTGGTTCGGCAGTTTGCACGGAGCGTCCTCGTCGGCGCAGGTCAGCTCGACCGGCGTCGGCGCGCGCGTCGATTCGCTGTAGCCGCCGTAGAAGTTGAGCTCTTTCGAGAACTGATACGTGATGCCGGCCGCCGGATTGAAGCGAGAGAAGCTGTGGCTGCCGTCGAGATCGGGATTCTCGCCGGTCTGGTCCGCGATCTTCGTGCGCGTATGGTTCTGCCGGCCCGACAGCGTCAGCGCGAGGCGATCGGTGATCGAGAGCGTATCCGTCGCGTAGATGCCGGTCGTCTCGGTGCTGGTGTGCACCGCGAGCGCGTCTTCGGGAATGAAGATGCCGGTGTTCGGTACCGTGACGAGGTTGTCCTGCAGCATCGACGCCTCGACGACCGAATCGAAGCGCAGCCGCCCGTCCATGTAGTCGACGCCGACGACGAGCTGGTTCTGCATGCCGCCGATCGGTTGCGCGAACGTCAGCTGCAGCGTGCCGCCGTCGGCGGTCTGCTTGCGGTGGCTCAAGTTGTTGATCGCATCGTAGTCCTCGTCGATCGGATTGCCGTTCTGATCCAGAATCGGCTCGCCGTCGTCGTCGCAGAGAATGTCGTCGTCGTCCTCGCACTCCTCGAAGTCGCTCGTGTCGCCGTTGTACGAGGTCGAGTCGACCTTGCGGTGATATGCGGTGAACGAGAGCTTCGTCGCTTCGTTGAAATCGAAGCTGCCTTGCAGGCTCGCGAGATCGAGCGTGTTCTTCGTGTTGTCGGGCGCGGTGAAGATGCTTTCGTAGCGCTCGGCGAGCTCCTCGATCGGCGCGGCGCCGTTGCCGGTCAGGTCGGTGTCGCCGTGGCCGAGATGCAGGTCGAGCGAGGCGGCGTCGCCGCGCCAGGAAAGCGTGCCGTAGAAGTTCGTCGCGCGCGAAGGCGATTGGTCGCGCCAGCCGTCCTCGTCGAAACGGTTGCCCATGAGGTACCAGCCCCACGCGCCGGAATTGCCGCCGGTCTCGGCGGTCGCGCTCCATCGGCCGAACGATCCGCCGTAGGCTTCCGCGCGCGTGCCGGGATCGCTGAAACCGGTCTTCGTCTGCAGCGAGATCGCGCCGCCGAGCGTGTTGAGGCCAAAGATCGGGTTTGAGCCCGACATGAGGCTCATGCGCTCGATCGCGTCCTCGGGAATCAGATCCCAGTTGACCGTATCGCCGAACACTTCGTTGACGCGCACGCCGTCGAGATAGACCGAGATGCCTTCCGATCCGCCGAGCAGCGGCGTCGCCGTGAAGCCACGGAATTGCAAGTCGGGCTGCAGCGGATTGTTCTGCGCCTGGTTGATCGTGACGCCGGTGAAGCTCTTGTTCATGAAATCGGTGATGTCGAGCGACTGCGAGCGCGTCAACGCGTCGTCGTCCGCCGATTGCACGTTGTA
>DASZWL010000347.1:0-4473 GCA_035546695.1 Rhodanobacteraceae bacterium
TTCATGCCGGTCACGCCGTTGCCGTCGCCGAGCACTTCGGCGACCGCGCTGTTCCAGACGATGTCGATCTTGCCGGCGCTCGCCTTCTCGAACAGCTTGTCCTGCATGATCTTCTCGGCGCGGAGCTTGTCGCGGCGATGCACGAGCGTCACCTTCTTCGCGATGTTCGAGAGATAAAGCGCTTCCTCGACGGCCGTGTTGCCGCCGCCGATCACGGCGACGTCCTGGCCGCGGAAGAAGAAGCCGTCGCAAGTCGCGCAGGCGGAGACGCCGCGGCCCTTGTATTCCTCTTCGGACGAGAGCCCGAGGTATTTCGCGGTCGCGCCGGTCGCGACGATCAGCGCATCGCAGCTGTATTGCCCGCTGTCGCCCTTGAGGCGGAACGGCCGGCTCGAGAGATCGACGCTGTGGATGTGATCGAACACCATCGTCGTTTCGAAGCGCTCGGCGTGCTCGGCCATGCGCTTCATGAGCTCGGGACCTTGCACGCCGTGGACGTCGCCGGGCCAGTTGTCGACGTCGGTCGTCGTCATCAGCTGGCCGCCCTGGGCGAGGCCCGTGATCAGCGTCGGCTTGAGGTTCGCGCGCGCCGCGTAAACGGCCGCGCTGTAGCCGGCAGGACCTGAGCCGAGGATGATCAGGCGCGAGTGCGTCGTCGTCGTCATGTATAATCCGCGCCGCTTTTTCAGCGGCTTCAGTAGCGTTGTCTTCCGATGCCGGCGTCGAGTCGGCAGCTCCAGGTTTTCCTGCGAACGTGTCCTGCGATCGCGCCTGCCGCATCGCGGCGTGCGCCTCGCGGACGAACGTGGAGAATGAGGGGGATGCGTGCGCGCTTCAAGAGGCGCCGACGAAGACCGGGTTGACGGCGCCGCGCTTGCGCGGCCACTTGCGGATGTTCCGCGCCACATTCATGAGGATGCTCCATGCGTATCGGTGTACCTGCGGAAACGAAGACGCTCGAAGGCCGCGTCGCGCTCGTGCCGGCTGCCTGCGCCGATCTCGTCAAGCGCGGCCATGAGGTCTATGTCCAGGCCGGCGCGGGTCAGAAGAGCGGATTCTCCGATGAGGAATACACGCGCATCGGCGTCAGGATCGTTCCGAGCGCGAAGAAGCTCTACGAAGTCGGCCAGCTCATCGTCAAGGTCAAGGAGCCGATCGCGGGCGATCTCAAGCTCCTGCGCAAGGATCATCTCCTCTTTTGCTACCTGCATCTCGCGCCCGAGCCGAAGCTGACGAAGGCGCTGCTCGACATCGGCCTCACCGGCGTCGCGTTCGAGAGCGTCGAAGAGGCCGACGGCTCGCTGCCGCTGCTCGCGCCGATGTCGATCATCGCCGGCCGCATCGCGGTGCAGATCGGCACGCACCTCCTGCATCAGCCGGCCGGCGGCAAGGGTAAGCTGCTCGGCGGATTGCCTTCGACCGAGCGCGGTAAGGTCGTCGTGCTCGGCGCCGGCGCCGCCGGCGGCAACTCGGCGGCGCTCGCCGCTGCGGGCGGCGCGAACGTCGTCGTCTTCGACAAGCGCCAGGATCGTCTCGCGCAGATGATGAATCTCGGCACGAACGTGACGGCGCTCTATCCGTACGAAGAATACGTCGCGCGCGAAGTGAAGGATGCCGATCTCGTCATCGGCGCCGTGCTGATTCCGAGCGCGAAGGCGCCGCACGTCGTCACGCGCGCGATGGTCAAGTCGATGGAGGCGGGCAGCGTGCTCGTCGATATCTCGATCGACCAGGGCGGCTGCTTCGAGACCTCGAAGCCGACGACGTACGCGAAGCCGACCTACGTCGTCGACGGCGTGACGCACTTCTGCGTGACGAACATGCCGGGCGCGGTGCCGAAGACGTCGTCCGAGGCGATCTGCGCCGCGATCCTGCCATACGTGACGAAGCTCGCGTCGGACAAGCACTGGAAGAAGTTCGAGCCGCTCCGGAAGGGCATCAACGTCGAAGGCGGCAAGATCGTGCATCCGGCGCTGAAGGGCTGAGATGCGTGCCGCCGCGCGCGTTGCGCGGCCTTTATGAGCGTCACGCCCGCGAAAGCGGGCATCCATTTGCATTTGCACGCTTGCAGAGCAAGATGGTTCCCGCTTTCGCGGGAATGACGTCGACTGGCATGGGCATCAATAGATTCGCCAAAACAATCGTTTATCGCGGATTTTTCAGGTAAATTGACCGGGTGCCGCGCGACTCCAGAACCAAGAAACCCGCCCCTCGCCTCGACGAGCACTGGCAGAAGCGCCTGCGCGAGGCCGCGTTCCTCTTCCTGCTGCCGCTCGCGATCTATCTCGTCGCCTGCCTCCTGAGCTACAGCCCGAAAGATCCCGGCTGGTCGCACGTCGGCGAGCCCGATCACATCCACAACTTCGGCGGCGCGTTCGGCGCGTGGATCGCCGATCTCGCGTTCTATCTGCTCGGCGTCGTTGCGTACGCTTTGCCGGCACTGCTGCTGGCGGTCGGTGCCGTGATCCTGCGGGGTGGCGCGGCGGTCGAGCGCTCGCCGCTCGAGCCGACGCTGCGCCTGGTCGGTTTCGTAGCGTTCTTCGTCGCCGGTTGCGGCCTCGCGCACTTGCACATGACCGCGCCGACGATGCTGCCGGCCGGCGAGGGCGGCATCCTCGGACAGCTCGTCGGCGGCGGACTGATGAAGGGCTTCGGTTTCCTCGGCGCGAGCCTGTTCCTGCTGGCGCTCTTTCTCGTCGCGATCACGCTCGCGACCGGGCTTTCGTGGTTCCGGCTGATGGACATGATCGGCCGCAGCCTCTTCGCGGCCGGCGCGTGGCTCGGCGGCCGCTGGAAGCGCACCGACGACTGGAACGCCGCGCGAGAGGCGCGCATCGAGCGCGACGTCGTGCGCAAGGTCGAGACCGTCAGACAGTCCAAACGCGAACCGATCCGGATCGAGCCCGTCATCGCGCCGATCGAGAAGAGCGATCGGGCGAAGCGCGAGACGCAGATTCCGCTATTTGCCGGCGCGTCGCGCGAAGGAGAGCTGCCGCCGTTGTCGCTCCTCGACGAGCCGAAGCCGCAGGTCAAGAGCTACTCGGAAGAGACGCTCGAAGCGCTGTCGCGCCAGGTCGAGTTCAAGCTCAAGGATTTCCGCATCGACGCGCAGGTCGTCAGCGCGCATCCGGGGCCGGTCATCACGCGTTTCGAGATGCAGCCCGCGCCCGGCATCAAGGGCAGCCAGATCTCGAGCCTCGACAAGGACATCGCGCGCGGCCTGTCGGTCGTCAGCGTGCGCGTCGTCGACGTGATCCCGGGCAAATCGGTGATCGGCCTCGAGATCCCGAACTCGCATCGCGAGATGGTTTATCTCTCCGAGATCCTGAGCTCGGGCAAATACGACGCGCTGAAATCGCCGCTCGCGCTCGCACTCGGCAAGGACATCGGCGGCGCGCCGGTCGTGGTCGACCTCCAGAAGATGCCGCATCTCCTCGTCGCGGGCACGACGGGTTCGGGCAAGTCGGTCGCGCTGAACGCGATGGTGTTGAGTCTTTTGTACAAGGCGACGCCGTCCGACGTGCGCATGATCATGATCGACCCGAAGATGCTCGAGCTTTCGGTCTATCAGGGCATCCCGCACTTGCTCGCGCCGGTCGTGACCGACATGAAGGAGGCCGCGAACGCGCTGCGCTGGTGCGTCGCCGAGATGGAGCGCCGCTACAAGGTCATGGCGGCGGTCGGCGTGCGCAATCTCGCCGGCTTCAACAAGAAAGTGAAGGACGCCGACGACGCCGGCCAGCCGCTGCTCGATCCCTTGTTCCGTCCCGACGCCTCGCAACCGAATCTCACCGCGCAGCCGCTTCAGCCGCTGCCGTATGTCGTCGTCATCATCGACGAGTTCGCCGACATGATGATGATCGTCGGCAAGAAGGTCGAGGAACTGATCGCGCGCCTCGCCCAGAAGGCGCGTGCGGCCGGCGTGCACCTGATCCTCGCGACGCAGCGCCCGTCGGTCGACGTCATCACCGGCCTCATCAAGGCGAACATCCCGACGCGCATCGCGTTCCAGGTGTCGAGCAAGATCGACTCGCGCACGATCCTCGATCAGAGCGGCGCCGAGACGCTGCTCGGTCACGGCGACATGCTGTATCTCCCGCCCGGCACCGCGGCGCCGGAGCGCGTGCACGGCGCGTTCGTCGACGATCACGAGGTGCACAAGGTCGTCGACTGGCTGAAAACGCAGGGCGCGCCCGATTACATCGAAGGCGTGCTCGAGGAAGTGCAGCCGCTCGGCAACGGCAAGGTCATCAACGATTCCGGCCTGCCCGAAGACGCGACGCTCGGCGAGAACGGCGAGGAGTACGACGAGCTCTACGATCAGGCCGTGCGCATCGTGACTGAATCGCGCCGCGCATCGATCTCGGGCGTGCAGCGGCGCCTCAAGATCGGCTACAACCGCGCGGCGCGGCTGATCGAGGTCATGGAGCAGCAGGGCATCGTGACGCCACCGGAAGCGAACGGGAATCGCAC
>DASZWL010000348.1:0-16456 GCA_035546695.1 Rhodanobacteraceae bacterium
GGTGCGGATGCCGGAGACGATCAGCCGGCGGATGCCGCGCTCGGTCAGCCAGACCGGCAGGCCCGAGCCGACCAGCGCGCTGTGTCGGTGCTTGTGGAACACGGCGTCCGGCGTGATCGCGAGCGGCGCGAGCATCCGCACGTGGCCGCTCGCGAGCGAGAACGCGCCTTCGTCTTCGACGTGCAGGATCTGGACGACGGGAATCCTTCGTTCGACCGCTCCGTCGACGAGCGCCTGCAAGCGGTCAAAAAACGCCGGCGCATGCGTTGTGCTCCAGTAAGGACGATGGCGGAACGACTCCTGCACGTCGATCACGAGGAGTGCGGCTGGATGCTCGATCATATCGGACTCCTGTGAATTGCCTGAGCCGCATTCTCCCCCGGACCGATCTTCGCGGAAATACGGCATCCGGACATTGAAGGGACGAAAAGCGCCATCGAAAGTCATCTTCTGTCTCCAACACGAGGCAGACAGCTATCGACCTCTCGCGGCACGCGCCGGCGGACGATCTCCGTTCCACGGACAACGCGTTCCTGCACTACACTGGTGCAATGACTTCCGCGACATCGCCGTCCCTTTTCGAGCACGAACCGCCGCGCGTGTTCGATCTCTCCGCGACGCCGATGGCGCTCGTCGATCGCGACGGCAGGCTCGGGTCGGCCAACGAGTCGCTTTGCGAGTGGCTCGGCTCGGGCACGCGAAGCTGGCGCGGCGAGCCGATCGCGATGCTCGACGCGCGGCCTCCGCAACTCGCCGATGCCGCGTCGCGCGCGGGCGAATCGCAGCGGCGCGTGTGGCTGCGCGACGCGCGGTTGCGCACGGCGATCGGCGACCGTTCCGCCGATCTCGCGTTCACGCCGGTCGACGGCGGGCATCTTTTGATCGAGGTGCATCCGGCCGGCGTCGAGGCGAGCGGATCGCGGCTTTCCGAATCGCTGCGCGGCTTCGCGCACGAGGTCAAGGGTCCGCTCGCCGGCGTGCGCGGCGCGGCGCAATTGTTGCGGCGTCGCGTCGAAGCGCCGGATCTCGTCGAGCTCGCCGAGCTCATCATGCGCGAGGTCGATCGCGTCGCGTCGCTGTCGGATCGTCTTCTGCGCGCCGGCGCGAAACCGCGGCTCGCGCGAACGAACATCCACGAAACGCTCGAGCGCGTCGCCTCGCTGATCGAGGCCGAGCCTGCTTCGCCGGCAGTGCGGCGCGATTACGATCCCAGCCTTCCCGCGATCAGCGCCGATGCCGATCGTGTTCAACAAGCGCTGCTCAATCTCGCGCGCAACGCGATCGAGGCCGGTGCACGCAGCATCGTGCTGCGCACGCGCGCCGAACATTCGGCGCGGCTCGGCGAGCGCGTGTTGCGGCTTGCGCTGCGCGTCGACGTCTGCGACGACGGCGGCGGCGTACCGGCCGATCTTGCCGACACATTGTTCGAGCCATTGGTCTCGGGCCGCGCCGGCGGCAGCGGGCTTGGTCTCGCGATCTCGCGCGAGATCGCGCGCGAGCACGGCGGCGATCTCGCGTTCGCAAGCCGGCCCGGCGCGACCGTGTTCACGCTGCTGCTGCCGGTTCCCGACGACGAGGCGCGAAACGCATGAGTGCGAGCGATCCGCGTCCGTCGATCTGGATCGTCGACGACGATCGCAGCGTGCGTCTCGTGCTCGCGGCCGCATTGCGAGAGGCGGGATTCGCGCCGCGCGAGTTCGGCGACGCCGAATCGGCGCTCGCCGAGCTTGCCGATTCGACGCCTGACGTGCTCTATACCGACGTGCGCATGCCGGGCGCGAGCGGGCTGAAACTGCTCGAACGCGTCGCGCTCAACGAGCCGCGATTTCCGGTCATCGTCATGAGCGCATTCACCGACATCGCGTCGACCGCCGCCGCGTACCGGCACGGCGCGTTCGACTATTTGCCGAAACCGTTCGATCTCGATCAAGCCGTCGCGGCCGCGCCGCGTGCGCTAGCGCATGCGCGTCCGAGCGCGGCGCCGGTCGCCGAGCAGACCGTGCAGGATCAGGAGCTCGTCGGACAAAGCCCCGCGATGCGCGAGCTGTTCCGCGCGATCGGTCGCGTCGCCGCGAGCGGTCTCGGCGTTCTCGTCACCGGCGAAACCGGCACCGGCAAGGAGCTCGTCGCGCGTGCGCTGCATCGCGAGAGCCCGCGCTCGTCGCGTCCGTTCGTCGCGCTCAATACGGCCGCGATTCCGGCCGAGCTGCTCGAATCGGAACTGTTCGGCCACGAGATCGGCGCGTTCACGGGCGCCGCACGGCGGCACGCGGGGCGCTTCGAGCAGGCCGCCGGCGGCACGCTGTTCCTCGACGAGATCGGCGACATGCCGCTGCCGCTGCAGACACGCCTTTTGCGCGTGCTCGCGGCCGGCGAGTTCTATCGCGTCGGCGGACGCGAGCTGATCCGCGCCGACGTGCGCGTGATCGCGGCGACGCATCAGGATCTCGACGCGAAAGCCGCGCGCGGCGAGTTTCGCGCCGACCTCCTGCATCGTCTCGACGTCGTTCGCCTGCACCTGCCGCCACTGCGTGAGCGGCGCGAGGACATTCCGCTCCTCGCCGAGCAGTTCCTCGTGCGCGCCGCGGTCGTGTCGGACGCGCCGTCGAAGCGATTCTCGCCGGCCGCGCTCGGCGCGCTGCGTGACTACGCGTGGCCCGGCAACGTGCGCCAGCTCGAAAACCTCTGCCAGCGTCTCGCGGTGCTTGCTCCGGGCCGCGAGATCCAGGTCGGCGACTTGCCGCCGGCGATCGTCGAAGGCGGCGCCGAGCCGCAAACCGCGGACTGGACGATCGGCCTTCGCGCATGGGCCGAGCACGCGCTCGCGCGCGGCGAGACCGGCATCCACGCGACAGCGCGCGCGGCGTTCGAGCGCGTGCTGCTGGAAACCGCGATCGCCGCGCAGCACGGCCATCGCCAGAACGCGGCGAAAGCGCTCGGGCTCGGGCGCAACACGATCACGCGCAAGCTCGGCAGTTCGCGCAGGAAACGGTGACGCATGAGCGACTCGATCACGATCCGCAACGCGACGCGAGAGGACGTCGCCTTCCTGCGCGACTGCAATCTCGCGATGGCGTGGGAGAGCGAGAAGAAGCGCCTCGACGGCGAGGTGCTGACGCGCGGCATCGTCGCGGTGTTCGATCATCCCGAGCGCGGGTTCTACATCGTCGCCGAGCGCGGCAGCGTTCCGGTCGGCAGCCTTCTGATCACGCACGAGTGGAGCGACTGGCGCAACGGCGGATGGTGGTGGATCCAGAGCGTCTACGTCATGCCCGAGGCGCGGCGCTCGGGCGTGTTCACGACGATGTACCGCGAGATCGACTCGCGCGCTCGGGCGACGGCGGGCGCGATCGGGCTGCGGCTCTACGTCGAGAAGGAAAACGTGCGTGCGCAGGCGACCTATGCGGCCCTCGGCATGGAGCCCGCGTATTACAGCCTTTATCAAGCGAGTTTCGTCGACCTCGACAAGACGCGCGATATATAGGTTGGGCCTTGGCCCACCGTGCTTTTCCCTTTCCGCAAGCGGGAGAAGCGAGAAGCTGCGGTACCATCCGCCCCCCGAATTCAAGGACGAGGCCCGTCCCCGATCATGCAGGTCACGAACTACAAGGCTTTCTGGGACGACAAGGCGTCGACGACCACCGGCGCGCTGATCGCGGTCGACGGCAGTGCGAGCGAAGCGACCGCGCGACTCACCGGAGCGTACACCGCGAAGCAGGTGACGAGCGCGCTCGACCTCAAGCCGACCGATCGCGTGCTCGAGCTCGGCTGCGGCGTCGGCCGGATCGGGCTCGAAATCGCGTCGAAGGTCGCGCACTGGGAAGGCGCGGACATCTCGGCGAATATGCTCGACGTCGCGCGCTCGCGGCTTTCCAGTCTGCGCAACGTCGGCTTCACGGAGCTTCGGCGCAGCCGCCTCGACGACCTCGCCGAGGCGAGCTTCGACAAGGCGTACTGCGTCGCCGTGTTCATCCACATGGACAAGGAGGATTTCTTCCTCTATCTCGAAGAACTCGCGCGTGTCCTCAAGCCCGGCGGCGTGCTGTTCTTCGACACGTGGAATCTCGCAAGTCCAGTTGGCTGGCGGCGCTTCATGCTCGAAGTCGAGCAGCATCGCCGCGCCGATCATTCGCAGCGCAAGGATGTCGCACGCAACCAGTTCTCGACGCCCGAGGAAGTCCGCGCTTTCCTGAAAGCAGCGGGCTTCGAGGCGCTGCTCATGATGAGCGATTCGCCGTGGGTGCAGGCGGTGGCGCTCAAGCCCGGAGGCGGAGTCGATGCTGCGGCGCTACGCGCGGGACTGCGCGAGCGCGAGGCGCGCATCGCGTACACGCCGCTGTGGACCGAGCTGTTCGACCGCATGATCGGCGTCGCGCACGCCGGCGAGAAACCGGAGACGCTGCTCGACGGGCTCGGCGACGACTCGCGCGGCGAGGAGATCCCGATGTTCCGCCAGTGGTTCCTCGATCTCTGGCGTCACAACCAGGCGCACTGGGGTCCGCCGCCGTCGATGTGAGGACTCGTTTTTTCGTCATGCTGCGACGGCCGCACGCCGGCCGCCGGCGCGGTTCGCGCGGGAAACGCGAAATCCTCGGGCGACGCCTGGACGCGCGAGGCTCTACAATAGCGGCGTTTGCGCGCGAGCGCGCCAGCCGGACGGCGTTTCGCAGAAGGCCCCCATCGTGACCACGACAAGGCGAGTCGGCATCATCGGCGGAGTCCGCATTCCGTTCTGCCGCAACAACACCGCGTACGCCGACATCGGAAATTTCGGCATGTCGGTCAAAGTCATGGGCTCGCTCGTCGAGCGCTTCGGGCTGCACGGCGTCGAGCTCGGCGATGTCGCCTGGGGCTCGGTCATCAAGCACGTGTTCGACTGGAATCTCGCGCGCGAGGCGACGCTCTCGTCCGGTCTCGCGCCGACGACGCCCGGCATCACGACGGCGCGCGCCTGCGGTTCCTCTCTCGACAACGCGATCATCATCGGCAACAAGATCGCCGGCGGCCAGATCGAGGCCGGCATCGCCGGCGGATCGGACACGACGAGCGACGTGCCGATCGTCTATTCGCGCGCGCTGAACCATCGCGTGCTCGCGGTCAACCGCGCGAAGGATCTCAAGAGCAAGATCGAGACGGCCGTGAAGGGTTTCTCGTTCGGCGAGCTGAAGCCGTCGTTTCCCGGCGTCGCTGAGCCCCGCACCGGCAAGTCGATGGGCGATCACTGCGAGCTGATGGCTCGCGAGTGGAACATCTCGCGCGAAGATCAGGATGCGCTCGCGCTCGAAAGCCATCGCAAGCTCGCGGCGGCGTATCAGCGCGGATTTTTCGAGGATCTCGTCGTGCCGTTCCGCGGCGTCAGCCAGGACAATGTGCTGCGCCCGGAAACGAGCATGGAAAAGCTCGCCGCGCTGAAGCCCGCATTCGACAAGACTTCGGGCCATGGCACGCTGACGGCCGGCAATTCGAGTGCGCTCTCGGATGGCGCCGCGGCCGTGCTGCTCGCGAGCGAGGGCTGGGCGAAGGAGCGCGGTCTCCCGATTCAGGCCTGCATCACGCATTCGCGCGTCGCGGCGGTCGATTTCACGCACGGCGAAGGCTTGCTGATGGCGCCGACGATCGCGATCCCGCGCATGCTCGACGAGGCCGGGCTCGCGCTGCAGGATTTCGATTTCTACGAGATCCACGAGGCATTCGCGGCGCAAGTGCTGTGCACGCTGCGCGCGTTCGAGTCGGCCGATTACTGCAAGCATCGGCTCGGGCGCGACAAGCCGCTCGGTTCGATCGATCCCGCGAAGATCAACGTCAATGGCTCGAGACTCGCGGTCGGCCATCCGTTCGCGGCGACCGGTGCGCGGCTCGTCGCGACGCTCGCGAAGCTGCTCGAGCAGAAGGGCAGCGGCCGCGGCCTGATCTCGATCTGCACGGCCGGCGGCATGGGCGTCACGGCGATCCTCGAGCGGCCGTAACGAAACGCCACCGGCTGCGCCGGCGCGCGGTGTCCTGTTTGCCTGCGATTCCCCGTATTCACGAACTCCATTCGTGGCAAGGGGAATTCCATGGCGACGTGGCATCCGAGGACATCGGTCGATCCTATCCATGCAGGTTTCTGGCGGCGCTGCGCTGCACGGCTCATCGATAGTCTCATCGTCGGTGCGATCAGCTCCGCGCTGATCTCGGTGCTTCGCGCGGTGTTCGACGCAGATGGTGCGCTTTCGTGGATCGGCGACCTCGAAGGTTTGGTGATCGGCTGGCTCTACTTCGCGTCGCAGGAGAGCTCGGCCGCGCGGGCGACGCTCGGCAAGCGCCTGATGGGCCTGAAGGTCACCGATGCGCACGGCGAGCGCATCGGCTTCGGGCGGGCGACGTTCCGGTTTCTCGCGCAGCTTCTCTCGGCGGCGATCGCCGGCATCGGCTTCATGATGGCGGGATGGACCGCGCGCAAGCAGGCGCTGCACGACATTCTGGCGGGCACGCTTGTCGTGTTCCGCGAAGCGAATTCCGGCCCGCAACGCACACCCGCCGAACGTCCTCCGATGCCGTGGTACGGCTGGGCAATCAACATCGCGGGCTTCGCTCTCGCGTCGTATCTCGTCGCCGGCGTCGCGTTGACGACGGTGACCTACGGCGCGTACCTGACACGCGCGCAATTCCTCAAGGCCTCGACTCATGCGGAGCTCGCAAAGCTCGCGATCGACGATTTCTACACGGAGGCGAAACGCTGTCCTGAATCCTCCGCCGAAGCGGGCTTCGACGAGGAGGCGGAGTCCGACGAGGCCTTCCACATCGCGATCGAGCCGGAATGCCATGTCGCCATCGAATTCGCCGACTCCACGGCCGTGAAATCGCCGTTGCGCGGCCGGCGCATCGACATGACGATGGCCGCGCCAGCGGGTGAATCGGAATCCCCGACATGGCGTTGCACGAGCACGGTTTATGCGTCCTATCGTCCGGCGACCTGCAGGGACTAGAGAAATCCGGGACCCTTGCGGGCTTTCCGCCGAGGGTCGCACGCGCCGGCGGTGCGGCATGCTCACGATCGAGGCGCTCCTTCACATCGATCTTCGCTTGCCTGCGCTGCAATTCCCCGTACGCTAGGGGCCGCCGAGGTCGCTCATGCGGTCCGGAAAAGGGGAGGATCGATGGAAACCAAGTACGCGCTCGTCCTGACCGGCACGACGCTGCCGGGCTATGCGCCGGAAACGGTCTGGCCCGCGCTTGCGGCATATTTCCGCATGGAGCCGGCCAAGCTGACCGATCAGGTCCTCGTCCGCGCGCCGCTGACGATCAAGGAAAGCGAGGAGCTCGGAAAGCTGCAGACGCTCCAGGCCGGCGCCGCGTCGGTCGGTGCCGAAGCCGAGATCTGCGCGCCGGACGGACGGCCCGCGCTCTTCGTGCTGCTCGACGGAACGCCGCGCGGCCCCGTGCCGCGCGTCTTCGTCGAGGAGCGTGTCGAGCATGGTCTCTGGCCCGATCGCGTCATGATCGCCGAGGTCGGCTCGAACGCGTGGGCCGCGTTCCGCGACGTGGCGCCGGCGCCGCCGGTCGTGCACGACGAGGCGGTCGCCGAGGAACCCGACATCGCGACGGCGACGTCGCGGCCGGCCGGCTACGCGCCGACGTCGGCCGCCGATCACGGCCACAACCTCGCGGCTGTCGCGGCGGTGGACGCTGCCACGCTGCCGGTCGGCGTGCTGCCGCCGGGCAACGCGATCAACGCGGGCTTCTGGCGCCGCTGCGCCGCTTACACGATCGACTATTTCGTCACGTTCGTCGCGTCGTACGTCGTCGGAATCGTCGCCGGATTCGGTCTCGGCGCGACCGAAGGCGCCAGCGGCGTCATGGCGGCGCCGATGGTCGGCGGCCTGCTCGGCCTCGTCGTCGGCTGGCTGTACTTCGCGCTGCAGGAAAGCTCGACCGCGCAGGCGACGCTCGGCAAGCGCGCGCTCGGCATCAAGGTCACCGACGCGAACGGCCGTCGCATCGGCTTCGGCCGCGCCACGGGGCGCTTCTTCGGCAAGATCCTGTCGGGCCTCGTCTTCGCGATCGGCTTCATGCTCGCCGGCTGGACCGAGCGCAAGCAGGCGCTGCACGATTTCCTCGCCGGCACGCTGGTCGTGTTCCGCGACGTCCAGCCGGGTCAGCCGCTGCCGACCGTTCGACCGCCGATGCCGTGGTACGGATGGCTGCTGAACGTGCTGCTCGTCGGCTCCATCGTCGCGTGCATCGCCATCTTCGTCATCGCGTTCAACACGCTGATGTCCGCCGCCGTCGGCGGAAGCAATACGGGGTTCTGACGGGGTTCCGAAACGGCAAGGCCGCCTCGCGGCGGCCCTGTCGGCATCGATGCGGCGCGGTTTCCCGTTTCATCCGCCGAACTTGAACAGCGAAGGCCGCCAGCCGCTCGAGTTGTTGTAGCTCTGCAGGCGACGGTTCTTCATGCGGCTCAGAAGCTCGACACGCCGCGCCTCGGCCCATTCGACGCGCTCGGTCTTCAGCGTCGCGGGATCGACGCCGCGGCGCTGCGCTTCCTCGTTGCGGTAGACGACGAAATCGTCGTATGCCTCGATTTCGTGCTGCAGCTCGCGCACGCAGAGCTCGATCATGATCGCATCGTCGAGGAAGCCGAGCACCGGCACGTTGTCCGGGATGATGTCCTTCGGATTGGCGAAGTACGTGAGGCAAGCGAGCACGCGCTGACGGTCCTCGTCGGGCAGCGCGAAGCCCCGGTCGTTGACCATCGAGATCATGCTGTCGAGCTTGGCCAGCCGGTCGGCGATGAACTGCGGCAGCTGCACGTGATGGCCGTCGACGAGCAACTTGGAAGCCTCGTCGGTCACCTGCTGCGGAGAAAGATGCTTGGCCTCCTCCTGCGCGCGCCGCATGGCGTCGATGAAGTGCTGGAGGTCGGCATCGCCGAGCTCGATCGTGATGGCGAGCGACATGGGGCGGACTCCGCGGAGAAAGGCCCGAAAGACTGCCAGTTGGGGAGGGGAGCGTCAATTGTTGAAAGCCGGGATTCGGGATTTGGGATTCGGGATTCGGGATTGGTAAAGCGGCTCTTGCGAATCCCGAATCTCGAATCCCGAGTCCCGGCTTCTCAAAGAATCCCCACCAGCCCCGCCCCGAACGCCGTCACGATCCGCGTGTAGATCGTCTTGAATGGCAGATCGACCTCGGGAAACTCGCCGACGTCCCGGTAGCACTCGCGGAACTTCCGATCCGACGGCGGCACCGGCTCGCAGCCGGGTTTCAGCTCGAAACTCGACGCGTAGCGGAACGGCCAGAAATCGAACAGCGGCAGCGCGGTCGATACGTCCGAGATCGCGTCGTTGATGTCGCCGAGCAGCGGCGGCCGCTCGCGCCTGGCGATGACCCAGGCGTTCTGCGGCTCGGCGTCGCGCAGCACGGCGGCGCGAACGCGCGCCGCGACGGTTTCGTCGTCGATGATGAAGCCCGATTCGGTGTTGTAGTCGTCCGAGCGCGGATCGAAGTTGTGCGATCCGATCAGGCTGATGGCCCCGTCGATGACGAGCGATTTCGCGTGCAGACCGAGGCGCACGCCGCCGCGCTTGAGCGGCGCCTTGCCGTATCGCTCGTACTCGCCCGCATTCGCGCCGCCGGCGAGCGCGTCGTAGTTGCGCACGAATTCGGCCGCGTCGCCGGGAAACGGCTTGAACTCGTGGATCTCGAAGCCGTAGCGCTTGAGATAGCGCTTCTTGTATTTGTGCGAAAGCGCGTAGACGTAGAACGCGTCGGTCGCCGCGAGCGAGTTCGTCGAGACGAGCACATGCACGGGCGACTCGCGCTTGTGCAGATCGCGGAAGATGCGGCGCGCGCGCTTGCTGAGGACGAGATACGGCGTCTCGAAGATCACCTCGCGCTTCGCGCCGGCGAGAAGCTCGGCGATGTGCTCGGTCAGCGCCTGCTCGGCGCGGTCGCCGGGATGATCGGGCTTGTCCGGCGCGTCCGAGAAGTATTCGACGCGACCGACGCGCAGCGCATCGGCGACGAAGTGCGCGCGGATGTATCCGGAATCGTCCGCACGCCGCCGCAGCGCGTCGATGCGCGGCCAATTGGCAGTTGCCGGAGGCGCGAGCGGCTTCGCCTTGCCGGCGTCGGCGACGATGCGCCGGTTCACGTCGTTGAGACGCGTCAGCGGCACCGTGCGGCGGTTCGACCAGAACTCGTCGAACGAGGCTTGCATCTCCCGTCCGGCGTGCGGACCCGTCACGAGCACGTCGCGGTCGCGGTAGTCGAACTCGGCGTCCCAGTCGAAATAGCGATCCTCGTAATTGCGCCCGCCGGCGATGCCGATCTCGCCGTCGACGAGGAACAGCTTGTTGTGCATGCGCTCGTTGAACGAGGAGAAGCAGCAGACGATGCCGGCCGCGAACTCGAGCGGCTGCGTGACGGCCTCGTCGAACGTCGGGTTGTAGAGGCGCAGCTCGATGTTCGCGTGCGCGCTCGCGATGCGCGAGAGCCATTCGACGTCGTCGAGCGAGAAGAGCTGATCGACGATCACGCGCACGCGCACGCCGCGCTTCGCAGCCGCGATCAGCTCGTCGAGCACGAGCCAGCCCGAGTCGTCCTCGGCCCAGATGAAGGTCTGGATGTCGATGCTCTTCTTCGCCGCGCGGATCAGGTGCACGCGCAGGAGCAGCGCATCCTCGCCGACTTCGAGCAGGTTGGCGTAGTGCACCGGCGCGTCGGGCGTGCTCGCATCGCGGGCCGCCTCGACGAGATCGCGATACGGCGAGTCGATCGCGCAACGATCCTCGCGCGCGCAGGCGGTCGCGGCTGGTCGCGTCTCGTCGATCAGCGTTTGCGCGCGTCGCGCGAGCGTGCGGTCGAGGCCGCAGCCGGCAGACGCGCACGCGACGAGCGCGAGAGAGATCCGGCAGGCGATGCGGGCGATGCGCCGCGCGGACGGCGTCCGGCGATTCACGAATCGAGCCGCTCCGCGGCCGCGATCGCGTACACTTCGAAATAGAGATCGACCTTGTCGCTCAGCGTGCCGCGGCGCGAGCGCATGCCGAAATCCGAGCGGCGGATCGAGCCCTTGACGACGATCGGGCAGTCGTAGGCCGGCTTGTCGCAATCGGCGGGCTCGAGGTCGAACGTCTCGGGCCGCGCGATGCCGCGGATCGTCAGCGTGCCTGAGAGTTGCCCGCCCTTGTGCAACCGCTGCAGCGGGAAAGGCTCGGACACGAAGCCGATCTCGGGATGCTTCGCGACATCGAAGAACTCCGGCGACTTGACCCACTCCTCGTAGCTCTTGTTGCCCATCTCGACCGCGCCGGCGTCGATGCGCGCGTCGACGATCGCGACGTTGCGGAAGCGATCGACGTCGACGCTGCCGCGGACCTTGCCGAAGCGTCCGTGCACCGGCAAAAGCCACATCACCTTGACCGTGAACGCCGCGTGCGAGCGTCGGCTGTCGAGCTCGACGCGGTCGACGCGATTCGCCTCGGCATGCGCGAGCATCGACGCGAATAACGCGACGGCGAGCAGCAGCGCGGAACTCGTTCGGGGCCGCGCCATGATGCGCGCGCCGCCGTCACGGCCACCAGAAGTGGTGCACGGCCGCCGTGCCGGGATCGATCGCCGATTCGGCCGGCACGCCGAGCCAGACGACGCCGGCCGGCGGAATGCCGCGCCCGGAATCCGAGGCGCCTTCGGTCAGGAGCGCGACGAGGCTCTCGAAGCCGGGATTGTGGCCGACGAGCAGCAGCGGGCTCGCGTCGGCGTGCTCGTCGAGAATGCGGATCAGCGTGCCCGGCGTCGCCTCGTAGATGCGCGCGTCGCTGCGCACGTCGGCGTAGCCGATCGCGGCGAGCACGCGCTCGCAGGTCTCTCTCGCGCGTGCAGCGGGCGAGCAGAGTACGCGCGCCGGCGACGCGCCGTGATGTTTCAGCCACGCGCCGGCCGCGTCCGCTTCGGCCTCGCCGCGCAGGCTCAACACGCGGGCGACGTCGTCCTGACCGCTCGCGGCGGGCTCGGCGTGCGCGTGGCGCACCAGGATGATCTCGCGTTCGGCCATGGCGATCCCTCGAAGTGACCCGTGGATCATGCCGCATTCGCCGCGTTTCGGGGAAACGTCCGCCAGCCGCGGCCTTCCGTGGCCGCGGTCTGGCGCGACGGGGCACGCGTCTTAGCCGCCGCTGTCGTCCTGCGGCGCGCGGCGATGCCTGAACGCTCGCGCGTGCGCGGCTTCGAACTGCTCCTCGGTGATCGAATCGGCGCCGTTTCCGAGCCGGTCGAAGCGCTGCATCTCGCGCGACTCGAAATCGGTCTTGCTGACGTTGCCGCTGCCGCTCGTGTCGTAGCGGCGGACGAAGCCCTCCGCACGCTTCTCGGAGCGCTCTGCAGCGGCGGGCGAATTTGCGATTTCGCCGGCGTCGACGACGCCGTCGCCGTTCGAATCGAGCTTCGCGAAGCGGCCGTCGATCCAGGCCTGGTATTCGGCGCGGCTGATCGTGCCGTCATGGTTCGTGTCGATGCGCTCGAAAAGCTGCTGGCGCCATTCGGCGTGCTTCGAGCCCGGCGCCGCATCGCCGGCGGCGGGCGTCGCTGCCGAGACGGCTCCGGCGGCGAGCGCGGAAAGGGTAAGGGCGGTGAGAACGGTCTTGCGCATGGGAGGGGAACTCCGTGGCGGCCAAGTCGGCCGCAGGATCTTGGAACGCGCGAGGTGGCGCGAGGCTGACGCTTCCGCTGCAAAGGTCGCGCAAATGGAGGTTAAGCGGTTTGCTTTTCGCCTCTTCCGCTTGCGGGAGAGGCCGCCCGAAGGGCGGGTGAGGGATGCGACGGAGCGGTGCGCTTCGAAGCCTGTTTGAGAGGGCGAACCACGCTTGCCCTCACCCCGACCCTCTCCCGCAAAGCGGGAGAGGGGGCAAAGCCATGAGCGGGAGAGGGAAAAAGCCGCGAGGGGAAGTGTCAGGCCAGCTTCTTCAGCCAGCGCAGCAGCTTCGACCAGTCGTCCTGATGCGAGCGGACGACTTCGGAGTTGTAGTCGAAGATGCTCTTGCCGAGCTCGGACGCAAGCACATAGCCCTGCGTGTCGCGCAGCTCCGCGACGATCGGGAACGGAAACCCGCGGATCGACTCGACCGCCTGCTGCGAGGCGTTCGTCCACGGTTTGAGGCGGTTCGCGACCAGCGCGACCGGAACCTTGCCGCGCTTGATCCGCGGCAGATCGGCGAGCTCGGCGAGGAACGGCTCGGCTGCTTCGAGATCGATCGCCGACGGCAGGATCGGCACGACGACCGCGTCGACCGCGTCGAGATACTCGGCGACCTCGCCCGAGCGGATGCCGGCGGCCGAGTCGACGACGACGCGCTCGGCATCGTCCGGAACGTGCCGCGCCCAGTCGCGCCGGAGGCCCGAGAGGCCCAGCACCGGATTCGTCATTCCGGCGCGCTTCTCGGCCCAGCGCTGGCTCGAGCCCTGGCGGTCGGCGTCGACGAGCACCGTGTTCTTCCCCTCGACTGCGTAGTGCGCGGCGAGGTTCGTCGCGATCGTCGTCTTGCCCGCGCCGCCTTTCGAACTTGCCACCAGGACCTTCAGCATGGCGCCTCCCGTCGGTCTGCGAAGTGGGCGGGAAGGTTACACGGGTGATTGGGTGCAGGCAAAAAAGGGCGGGTTGTCGCCGGCTTGCCTCTCACCCACCGCTCGCGGGGCGCGAGCGGTTCCCCCTCTCCCGCTGGCGCGGGCGAGGGAAGATCGCGGCGGCCTGCGGCCGCGACTTAATATCCGGCAGCCTGGCCGTCTTTTCGGCCTTCCGACGCGCCGATGTAGACGCGGTTCTTCGCGTCCCATTCGATCGCCTGATAGCCGCCGTACGGACCGAGCGCGAAGCGCACGTCGTGGCCTTTGGCCATCAGCCCGCGCACGGTCTCGTACGGAAAGCCCGATTCGAGATCGACCCAGCCGCCGTTCGTCATCGGCGTCGCCTGTCCCTCGGGCGAGGTCGAGCCTTCATGCTGGATACGCGGCGCGTCGCCGGCTTCCTGCAGATTCATGCCGAAGTCGATCAGGTTCATCAGGATCTCGACATGCCCTTGAGGCTGCATGTCGCCGCCCATGACGCCGAAGCTGAGCCACGGCGCACCGTCCTTCGTCACGAACGCCGGGATGATCGTGTGAAACGGCCGCTTGCCGGGCTCGAACGTGTTCGCGTGACCTTCCTTCAGCACGAAGAGCTGGCCGCGATCCTGCAGCACGAAGCCGAGGCCGGGCGGCGTCATGCCCGAGCCCATGCCGCGGTAGTTAGACTGGATCAGCGAGACCATGTTGCCCCACTGATCCGCGGTCGTCATGTAGATCGTGTCGCCGCCGAGCTTCACATCGCCGGGCTCGACGTGCTTCAGCGCGTGATCCATCGAGATCAGCTTGCGGCGCTCGGTTGCGTAATCCTTCGAGATCAGCCGATCGACCGGCGCCTTCGCGAAATCGGGATCGGCGTAGAACTTCGCGCGATCCTCGTACGCGAGCTTCTTCGCCTCGACGAAGAGATGAACGTGCTCGGTGCTGCCGAACGGGATCTTCGAGAAATCGTAGCCTTCGAGGATGTTCAGCATCTGCAGCGTCGCGATGCCCTGTCCGTTCGGCGGAAGCTCGTAGACCTCGTAGCCGCGATAATTCGTCGAGACCGGCTCGACCCATTCGCCTTGGTGGCTCGCGAGATCCTCGTACGAGAGGAACCCGCCGTTCGCCTTCATGTAGTCGGCGATCGTGTGCGCGATCCTGCCTTTGTAGAACGCATCGCGCCCGCCGTTCGCGATCGTTTCGAGCGTCGAGGCGAGATTCGGGTTCTTCCAGATCTCGCCCTTCGCCGGCGCGCGTCCGCCGATCGTCATCTGCTCGGTGAAGCCGGGATATTTCGAAAGGCGTGGCACCGAGCGTTCCCAGTAATACGCGATCAGCTCGGTCAACGGAAAACCTTCGCGCGCGTAGCGGATTGCCGGCGCGAGGTCGTCCTTCATCGAGAGCTTGCCGAATCGGTCGTGCAGCGCGAACCAGCCGTCGACGCAGCCCGGCACGTTGACCGGCAGCGGACCGAGCGCCGGGATTTCCTTGTAGCCGTTGTCCTGGAAATACTTGAGCGTCAGCGATTTCGGCGAGCGGCCCGAGCCGTTGTAGCCGTAGAGCTTCTTCGTCTTCGCATCCCAGACGATCGCGAAGAGATCGCCGCCGACGCCGTTCGAGACCGGCTCCATGAGCCCGAGTGCTGCGTTCGCTGCGATCGCGGCATCGACGGCGGTGCCGCCTTTCTTGAGGACATCGAGGCCGACTTGCGTCGCGAGCGGATGCGAGGTCGCGACCATGCCGTGCTGCGCGATGACTTCCGAGCGTGTCGCGAAGTCGCGGCCGGTGATGCGATCGCCGGCGTTCGCGGTGAGGCTGACGAGGGCGGTGAAGATGGCGATCGCGAATCGACGCATGGCTTGGCCCCTGTGCAAAGAAGCAAGCATACGACGAGGCGTCGAAGACGCGCCGAAAAAGAGCTTTCACAGCCCGCGAGAAGCGCCGCATGTCACCTCTCCCGCTTGCGGGAGAGGTCGCCCCGAAGGGGGCGGGTGAGGGAAGCTCGGAGTGACGCGCGCCGGCAGTATTCTTGGCAGCGCGAACCAAGATTGCCCTCACCCTAACCCTCTCCCGCAAGCGGGAGAGGGGAAAAACCACACGCGGTAACCGACAACTCAATCCCCAAGCACGTCGCGCACGAACTCCGGCAGCGCGAGCGCGGCCTTGTGGATCTCGGCGTTGTAGTAGCGCGTCTCGAACTGCTTCGCCTGCGCGCCGCGCTCGCGGAAGCCGTCGAGATCGGCGCCCTTGCGCGCCATCGTGCAGCTCCACCAGCCGGTCGGGTAGCAAGGCTGCGGGAACGTCAGCGTACGGACGGACTGGAAATCCGCGATGCGCATGGCCGTCCGCATCGACTTGATGAGATCGAGGTGCGCGAGCGGCGATTCGGACTGCTGCACGAGGATGCCGCTCGGCTTCAGCGCCTCGAAGCAGCTCTTGTAGAAATCGGCGTTGAAAAGGCCTTCCGCCGGGCCGACCGGATCGGTCGAATCGACGATGACGAGATCGAGCGATTCGGGCTCCATCTCCTTCATGTATTTGATGCCGTCGATGAAGAGAAGCTCCGCGCGCGGATCGCCGTTCGACTCGCAAAGCTCGGGGAAATACTTTTCGGCGAGCCGCGTCACGCGCTCGTCGATCTCGACCTGCGTCGCCTTCTCGACTTCCTCGTGCTTCAGCACTTCGCGCAGCGTGCCGCAATCGCCGCCGCCGATGATGACGACGCGCTTCGCGCGCGCATGCGTGAACAGCGCTGGATGCGTCATCATCTCGTGATAGAGGAAGTTGTCGCGCGTCGTGACCATCATGCAGCCGTCGATGACCATGAGCTTGCCCCAGTCCGTCGAGTCGTAGATCTCGATCGTCTGATACG
>DASZWL010000349.1:0-2125 GCA_035546695.1 Rhodanobacteraceae bacterium
CGATGTCCTCGACGTAACCGTGCACGACGACGTGCTCGTCCGCGAGCGCCGTGATCGACGCGGGCACCTTGCTGCCGATCACGTGGAATTTGACGTCGGGCAACTTCGCACGGACGAGCGGAAACACTTCGCGAACGAACCACGTCACTGCGTCGGCGTTCGGCGGATGCTGAAAACCGCCGACGAAGACGAGATCGCGGCGCTCGGCGAACGGCTTGCGGCAGCCGTGAACCTCGTGCACGTTCGAGAGCACTTCGACGCGCGCGCCGGGTGCGTCTTTGGCGAGCAGCGCCTGTTCGGCTTCGCTGACGACGAGCGTCACATCGCACTCGCGGATCAGCTTCAGCTCCTGCGCTTTCGTCGCCGCTGCATGGCGCGCAAGTTCGGGTTTCTTCTCGAGCTCGTACGCGCGCTGCTCGCGAAGATAATGCAGATCGACCGTGTCGAAGATCAGCCGCGCGCGCGGCGCATAAAGACGCGCGAGACCGACGTAGCTCGCCGCGACGTAGTGGCGCGACAGAACGATCGCGTCGAACTCGGCACCGCGCTCGCGGAAGAATTTGACCGGATCGGCGTTCCAAGGCGCGTACAGCGCTTCGACGCCGATCGCCTGCAAGGCTGGCGTGTAGCGTTCGACCCAGAGGCGGTTGTCCGGCAGGAACGTCGTGCGGCAGCCGAGATCGCCGAGCACGCGCATCAGGTTGACCATGCGCAAGGAGCCCGAATCCTGATCCGGTGTTGGTGTCGTCGCATCGACGATCAACACGCGCTTCGTCGCGCGGTGCGAGGCGGCTTTCCAGATCGGCGTACCGGGCGCGGGCTGGCGCGCAAGCGCAAGCTTCCACTTTTCGGCGAATTTTTCGTGGTTGATCGTCTGATAGCGTTTGATGCCGCTCGCGACGTCGGTGCCCGAGGTGACGCCTTCGAAATGCACGACCGTCGCAGCCGGCTCGCAGTAAACCTTGAGTCCGGCCGCGCGGACGGCGAACGCGAGATCGGTGTCTTCGTAGTAGGCCGGCGCGTAGCGCGTATCGAATCCACCGAGACGGCGGAACAGGTCGGTGCGCAGCACGATCGCGGCGCCCGAGCAGTAGTCGGCTTCGCGCCGGAATGCGTAGCGCGGATCGTCGGGATCGTCGAAGCGTCCATAGTTCCAGCCCGAGCCGTCGCTGAAGACGATGCCGCCGGCTTCCTGCAGGCGTCCGTCGGGATAGACGAGCTTCGCGCCGACGAGCCCCGCATCGGGCGCGTCGTCGAGGCAGCGCACGAGCGCATCGAGCCAGCCGGCCGTCACGCGCGTGTCGTTGTTGAGGAACAGCACGAGTTCGCCGCGCGCGGCCGCGGCGCCGGCATTGCACGAGCCGACGAAGCCGAGGTTCTCGGCGTTGCGAATCGCGCGGATGCCGTCGACGTTCGCGAGACGCTCGGCCGTGCGATCGGTCGAGCCGTCGTCGACGACGACGACTTCGAACGGAATCGCGCTCGCGTGCTCGGCGATCGAGCGCAGGCATGCGGACGTGTACGCGATCTTGTTGTAGACGGGAATCACGATCGAGACGCGCGGCGTCGCGCTCGTCGGCACGGCGAAGCGCTCGAAATCCTCGCGCGGCGGTGCATACGTGACGCGCGCGCGCGCGGGTCCCTTGCCTCGGACTTCGGCGACGATGCGCGCGAGCGTGCCCGCGAAGCCGCGTTGCGCGAGGCTGCCTCGCACGCGCGCGAGCGTCGCGCGCACGTGCGACGTGTGGAACGCGAGACGCGCGCGCACGCCGGCGAGTCGCGCGTTCCAGCGCCGGAGTGGCGCCGTGATGCGCCACGACGTGCTGCCGACGACCATCTCGTAGCGCGGCTTCAGATCGGCAAGCTCGGCGTCGAGCGATTGCGCCCACTTCGTGCGCTCGGCGAGCGTGTGATCGAGCGCGTGGCCCCAGTCGCCGCGGCGCTCGCTTTCGGCCCGCGTTTCGGCGAGATCGGATTCGAGGTTGCGCTCGCGCTCGCGGAGCCGCGCGATCGCATCGGCGCGCGTCGCATCGAGCAAGGCGGCCGTTCCGGTCGAGCGCAGCGGATAGCGCGCTTCGGGTCGCGGGCCGAGGTGCAGGACGTCCTTGTACGTCGATGCCATGTC
>DASZWL010000350.1:0-1693 GCA_035546695.1 Rhodanobacteraceae bacterium
TCCGGACGGCACGGTGACGACGATGGGCCGCGGCGGTTCGGATCTCACGGCGACGTTGCTGGCGCGCGCAATCGGCGCGCGCGAAGCGGTGCTATGGAAGGACGTGCTCGGCGTGCTGACCGCGGATCCGCGGCTGGTACCGGACGCACGTCTAATCCCGCAGCTGCACCATCGCGAAGCCGCCGAGGCCGCGCACTACGGCGCGAAGGTCCTGCACCCACGCGCGCTGATTCCGATCGCCGGCACGCGCATCGTGCTGCGCGTGCGCTCGTTCCTCGACACGTCGCAGCCGGGAACGGAGATCTCTGCACGCAAGGGCGATCCCGGCCATCCCGTCAAAGCGCTCGCGATCGTGCGCGGGCAAGCGGTCGTCACCGTCGCCGGCAAGGGCATGGCCGGCGTGCACGGCATCGCCGCGCGCACGTTCTCCGCCGTCGACGCGGAACGATTGTCCGTCTCGACGATCTTCCAGGCGTCATCGGAAAGCTCGATCGGCTTCACCGTCCCCGAGACCGAAGCCGAGCGCGCCGTGCGCGCGATCCGCGCGGCGTTCGCCGACGAGCTCTCGAGCGGCCTCGTCGACAACGTCACGGCGCGGCCGGGCATGGCCGTCATCGCTGTCGTCGGCGACGGCATGGTCGGCACGCCCGGCATCGCCGCGCGCGTGTTCACCTCGCTCGCGACCGCGGGCATCAGCGTCGTTGCGATCGCGCAGGGATCGTCAGAACGCAACATCTCGTTCGTCGTCGCGGAGTCCGACGTCGCCGATGCCGCTCGCCGCGTGCATACGGCGTTTCAGCTCTCGAAGATCGGCGGCGGCCGTCCGCTCGCGAAGCCGCGGACAGACGTCGTCCTGCTCGGCTTCGGCCGCGTCGGACGCGCGCTCGCCGATCAAATCGCGGCGCCGAACGGCGGCAAGACCGTGCGCGTCGTCGGGCTGCTCGATCGATCCGGCTACGTGTTCGAGCCGCGCGGGCTATCGAACGCGCGGCTGCTCGCGCTCGCGCGCGACAAAGATCGCGGCGCGCTGCTGACGACGCTCGGTGGGAAACCGGCGTCAGCCGCAGAGGCGCTGACGATCATGGCGAGCCACGCCGTGTCGCGGCCCGTACTCGTCGACGTGACGAGCCAGGAGACCGGCGATCTGCTGCGGACTGCACTCGGCCACGGCTTCGACGTCGTGCTCGCGAACAAGAAGCCGGTCGCCGGAAGCTGGGAGTCGTACGCCGCGCTGATGCAGGCCGCAGCGACGGCGGGGCGCCACATCAAGCACGAAGCGACGGTCGGCGCGGGCCTGCCGATCATCGACACGTACCACAAGCTCGCGGAGACCGGCGATCGCGTGTTGCGCGTCGAAGGCACCGTGAGCGGCACACTGATGTACATCGGTTCTGCCGTCTCATCGGGCAAGCCGTTCTCGCAGGCGGTGCGCGAAGCCGTCGAGCTCGGCTACGCGGAGCCTGACCCGCGCGAGGATCTGTCCGGTCAGGACGCGGCGCGCAAGGTGCTGATTCTCGCGCGACTGATGGGCTATCGCGGTCCGGCGGCTGTCGCGGAAAATCTGGTCCCGCCGGCGTTGCGCAAGCTGACGCTCAACCAGTTCATGGCGAAGCTGCCATCGCTCGATGCGGAGTGGGCGGCGCGCACGGCGCGCGAAGCCGCTCGCGGCCGCGTGCTGCGCTACATCGTCGCG